>DASVHW010000001.1 GCA_036382395.1 Candidatus Binatia bacterium
GATGCCGATGTGATCGCGCAGGCTGGCGAGGGTCAGGCGGCGCACGTCGATGCCGTCGATGCACACGGCACCTTCGGCGACATCATAGAAACGTGGAATCAGGGAGACCAACGTCGACTTGCCGGCGCCGCTGCGCCCGACGATCGCCACGGTCTCACCGGATGCGACCTCCAGACTGACACCGGAGAGCGCCGGATGACCGTTGCGGCGCGACGGATAAGAGAAGCTCACGTCGCAAAACGCGACCCGACCCTTCACCTGGTCGAGCCGGCGGGCGTCGCCTGCTTCCGCCACTTCCGGCCGGATGTCGAAGAACTCGAAGATGCGATCGATCGCCGCCAAGGAGTTGCTCACCACCACACTCAGTTCGCTGAAGCGCTGCAGTGGCAGGTACAGACTGCCGAGGTAGGCGTAGAACGCGATCATCGTCCCCACGCTGAGGGTCCCGTGCAGGATCATGGCGCTTGCCGCCCACACGACCGCCAGCGGCGCGACGCTCGTCAGCAGAGTCGTCCCCGCCTGGTTGGCCGAAGACAGCGCCACGTTGCGCAGCGTCAAATCCAGCAGGGTGCGGCTGCTGCGATAAAACCGTCGCGCCTCGTGTTGTTCGCGATTGAAGGCCTTGACCACCGCAACCCCGGCGATTTTCTCCTGCAGGTCACCGGAGAAATCCCCCAGCATTTCCTGCACCGATAGGCTCGCCGCCTTGATGCGGGGACTGAAGTAGCGAATCAGCACCACGTAAAATGGGATGACCGTCAGCGCCACCCACGCCAGCCGGCGCTCGAGGACAAACAGAATCCACACCACCAAGCCGAGCGAGGCGCTATCCATCCACACGTTGGTCAGCGCCGAGCCGACGAAATTCTGCGCCAACTGAATGTCGCTGACGAAGCGCGCCACAATGGCGCCGGAGCGCCGTTCGTCGAAAAACGAATGCGACATGCTTTGAATATGCTGATAGAGCGCGTAGCGCAGATCGAAGATCAGGCGGTGTCCTGCCTGGCCGGACCAGTAGCTGCGGTAGAAGCTCGCCACGCCCAAGAGCGAGTACAGCGCCAGCATGGACAGCCCAACGACCACGAGCCGGCCACTATTACCCGCACCCAGCCACGGCGTCGCGCGCAGCACGCCGGCGCACCAGGCCTCCAGCATCCGGTTGGTGGATTCGCTGGCAGCCTGTGGGTCCCGCCCCAGGACCACGTCCGTCAGGTACTTGAGCGCCAGGGGGAAGGCGAGCGGGATGCCGAACTTCAACACGCCGGCCGCAGCGGCACCGCCGATGTACCACTTGTGCGGCGCCACATAACGGAGGAACCGCAGCAGTGAAGAGCGTGTGCGTTCTGACCTGACGCGCCGGCCGGCCGGATCGTTCTCGACCCCGTGCATGTACGTTTTTGGATAGCAGGGATCGGCCCGCCTAGCTACGCCTGTATGCGCGCATCCCCATACCTTGCGTAAGCGGGACCGGAGGGGTCAACGGTCGATGAGGCAGCTGTTTTGGAAGGCCGTTGCGCGCCCCCGATGCAGCCGCAGTCGATCGCTTCCACACGGGCGATATCGAGGCTGGCGGCCGCGACCACGGCCGTCCCGACCGCTGGGCAGTACCCTAATTAGCGTTCGCAGTTACCTCCGAACGCTGCTCGGTGGGTCTTTCCGGCGGCCTGCGCTCGTGATGCCTCGCAATCGCCCCGCTCACCGCAAATGACGTGACCCCAAACGCCGCCGCGATCGGCCGTTGCGTCAGCGCTCTCACGTCGTAAGCCAACAACGTCGCCATCCCCTGTGCGCGTGTCCCGCGACCGCGCTACATCCGCGGGTCTCAGCGTGAGAGAGAGGGCGGCATCCACGCCATGGCGCTGACGTTCGCACGCCTTCCGGAACGGCACCGTGAGCCGGCCACCGGGGGCGTCGCGCGCGAGGGAGCTTGCGCCCAAAATGGGCACGTACTAGCTTCTGTCCAGGCGTATCATCGCCCGCCGGACGCTCCGTGAATTCGTCGAGTCCAGAGCCGGCCACAAGGATCAGGCGGCACTGAAGGCGGCCGTCGATGCATGGTTCGACGAAGTGCGGAAGGCAGACTGGAAGAGCACTGCTGACGTCAAGCGCCATTACGCGTCGGTCAGCGTTGTATCGGCCGACCGGATCGTCTTCAACATCAAGGGCAATGACTATCGGTTGGTGGTGTCCGTTGACTTCGAAAAGGGCATCGTCTGGATCAAGTGGATCGGCACCCATGATGACTACGATCACATCGATGTGAAGGAGGTCGATATATGAAGAACCTCAAGCCAATCAAGACGCGGGCCGATTACGAGACAGCCGTGGCGGAGATGAAGCGCGTGTGGGGCGCCAAGTCTGGCACCCCGGACGGTGACCGCCTCGACATCCTCGCCACGCTCGTGGATACGTACGAGGCGCAGCACTTTCCGATGGACCCGCCCGACCCGATCGAGGCGATCAAGTTTCGCATGGAACAGCAGGGCCTGACACGTAAAGACCTGGAAGACATTCTGGGGACCCGGACTCGCGTGGCGGAGGTGTTGAACCGGCGCCGCGGCTTGTCGATCAATATGATCCGCCGCCTGCACGAGAAGCTTGGTATCTCGGCAGAGGTGCTGATCCGTCCGAGCCGAGGTGGGAAGGCAGCGTAGCGAGCAACAGGAGGGGATCAATTGTCGCCGCTCCGCCATTGGCGTAGTCTCCAGCAGTGCGTTTTCTCGAGACCCCGATCTTCGCGGAGGATGTGCCGAGCGTGCAGGGCTGAAGTCCGCACTCCAGGCGCAACCCCGATTGCCGTTACTGCCAGCGGTGATCGAGCACCACAACAGCAAGGAGGGGATGATTATGGCCTCGGCACATGAAGCGTTCTGGACCCATTCGAGCTACGCCTTCGTTGGTCACTCCGCCCTCAAGGGTTTTCCGCAGATCAGTTACGGCGAAGCGAAGAAGAGCGGCAAGAAGGTTTTCGCGGTCGATCCCTCCGTCGCCCAGATCAACGGCGACAGGACCTACCCCAACCTGCGATCCTTACCGGAGAAGGTTGACGCGGTGGTCCTCGAAGTACCGCGGGGGGAAACCCTGGACCTGGTGCGACAAGCGGCGGACGCGGGCATCAAGAACGTGTGGGTTCACATGAACCGCGATACGCCGGAAACCATCGAGTTCGCCAAGCAGAAGGGAATGAACATCCTGACCGGCACCTGCGCGGTGATGTACGTGGCCCAGGGTTTCACCTACCACTCGATCCACAAGTGGCTGAACAAGCTGCTCGGCAAGTACTGAGGACGGAGGCGCCCCTTCAGGACGTTGCGTCGATCCGGTCATTGAGGCGCCATCTTCGTCGTTTCGGACGCCAAAAGTTGTCGACTCGCGACCATCGACTGTCGATTTCAAGCTTCGTAGACTGGGCCTAGTCCGAACCGCCGACGCCGCTGTCGATCAGACAGGCGTTGCCGAACGCCGTTGCCCGCGACACGTGCTCCACCGCGTGGGCGGCATAGGCCTGCTCCTCGGACGTGCCAGCCTGCCGGATCTTCCGTTTGAAGATCTGCCGCAGCACCTCAACGCCCAACGAGATGGCCACGCCGGGCTTCAGGAACGTCGTCTTGGGTTTGACGCCGGTCATCGCCGCACCGAACTCGGACATGAACGCATCCCCTTGGCGCTGCGCCACGACGTTGGCCGCATCCAAGAACAACGGGAATCGATAGGTTATCCGGGCGCCCACCGCCGAGGCGCGGAAGTCGCGCCCGAAGGCCGACATCCAGCGCGTGTGATACGCCAGACATGCCTGCTCGGAGAACTCTCCGCTGGCAAACAGCTGGTGGATGGTTTGCGCCGCCAGCTTGCCGCCGATCATGCCGGTGTGAATGCCTTCGCCGGTGAGTGGATCGGTCTGCCCCGCCGCATCGCCGACCGCCATGAACTGTCGGGCCGTGCTCCGCGCCTCGCCGCCCAAGCGGATCGGCGCGATCCTCACCCGCTCCAGCGGCTCGGCCCGCGGCCCCAGCGCGCGCTGCACGAAGGGATCCCGCTTGATCTCGTTCTCGTACACATCCGCCAGCCGATCGTTGGTGAGGGCACCGCCGGGAATGACGTAGGCCCCCACATCGATGTCGTCGTTGTAGTGGCGAAACAGCGCGACATATCCCGGCAAGATGTACTTCGGGTAGAAGAGCACGCCGCCGGACTTGAAGTTGTGCGTGCCGCCGCGGATATACTGGCGGCTCGCCACGGCCTGAGGTGGGGTGGTCACCACGCCAAGGGCGCGCGCCAAACGGCTGTTCGCCCCGTCGGCTGCCACCAGCATCTTGGCGCGGAACTCCCTGCCATCGTGGCAGCGGACCGCCCACCAGCCGTCGTCTTCGAGCGCCGCCCGCGCAACATTCGCATCCTCGAACAGCTCCGCGCCAACTTCCGCCGCGCGGCGGGCGATGCGCTCATCACAAATGATCCGCTTGATGGCGTAGCAGCGGGTACCGGGAGCCCCACCGCCTTCGCTGACGCTCACGTAGCTCTCCCCCGAAGGCGAGATGAAGCCGCCGGAAGTCGTGTCGCGCACCAGGCCCTCGGCTTCGAGCCGCTGCAGAACACCCATATCCTCCAGGATGTCGAGCGCAGGGGCACACCAGGCGTCACCGCAGTACTTGTCGCGCGGGAAGCTGGCCTTCTCGAGCAGCGCAACCCGCCTGCCGCCCGTGGCCAGGTAGTACGCGGCGGTCGCGCCGGCCGGCCCGGCTCCGACCACGATCACGTCGTACTGTTGCAGATCGGCCCGCGGCATCATGGGAAGTACCCCCCTACCCCTCTTCTCACCCTGTCCCTGCCCCCACCAGCACATCGTTGGCGTGCATGGTGTCCATATACTCCTTGAAGGCAGAGACCTTGCCGTCGCGGATGATCATCAAAAAGTGATACTGGTTGTTATAGATCTTGCCGCTGACGTGACGCCCATATGACTCGGCCTCGATCGCCACGCGTTCGTCCTCGGCCGTGATCCCCTTGATGGTGAACTTCAAACCCTCCGGAAACAGCGACAGGATCGCGTCCATCCCTTGAATGGCCTGCGTCTTCGTGAACGTGCCGGAGAACGGCAGCGAGCCCGCGGTCCAAAGCTCGGCATCGGCGGCGTACAGCTTGGCAATGGCCGCGCTGTCGGCCCGGTTCAGCGCCGCGAAAAACTCGCGCGCGATCTGTTTGTTTTCTTCCAGATGATGATCGTCACACATGGTTACACCCTCCTCATGACATCGTCGCGGAACTTCTCGAACTGGCGACGGAGACCGTTGAGATCGCGCTGCAATGCAGCGATCACCATTCGATCAACGCCCATGTCAGCGTAGGACTGAGCGCATTGTAGGTCGGCGCTGCCGACACAGGTGATCGTGATGGCGTCGGGGTCTCGCCCGTGCTGCCGCGCGGTCTCGGCCATGATCGCACGCAACGAGGCCAGCTGGTCTGCCGACACGCCGAGCGGAAAGAAGCCATCGCCCAAGCGCCCCGCGCGTCGCGCCGCCGCGGTGGTGTGACCGCCAACCACAATCGGCACGCCACCGGCCTGCACTGGCTTGGGTTTTGAGACCACCCGGTCGAAGTTGACGAACTCTCCCTTGAAGCTGGCGACGGGCTCCTGCCACAGCGTACGCATGACGGCAACGTACTCATCCGCCCTCCGTCCGCGGTTGTCAAAACAGGTTCCGACCGCGTCGGCCTCCTCGCGCACCCAACCCATGCCGATGCCCAACTCGACGCGTCCGCCAGACAAACGATCGAGGCTCGCCAACTCCTTGGCCAGGATCAGCGGGTTGCGCTGCGGCAAAATGAGGACGCCGGTCGCCAAGCGGATGCGCGTGGTGGCCGCCGCCACGTAGCTGAGCCACAGCAGCGGGTCAGGCTGCTGCACGTCGGCGGTAAATGGCGAGCGGCCGCTGGGGTCGTACGGATAGATGGACTCGTAGGCCACCGCCATGATGACGTGCTCCACCACCCAGATCGATTCAAAGCCGTACTCCTCAGCCATCTGCGCGAAGGCAATGGCGAAGGCTCCGTCCTCGACCGGGGCCATTCCGTATGGGGGGATCACTCCGAACTTCATTGAGCACGCCAGCGTATCATGTCCAGCCTTATAGCTGGACTACACGGCACTCGGGAAGCGAGAACTGGGTCTTTACTCACCTGTGCCCAGCTGGAAGGATACCGGAGCGCGATGACGAATGGCGAACACGATAATCTCGCCGCCGATGCCGAGTGGGACGCGGGTGACATGGGCTGCGGGGAGCTGGTTCTTGAACTGCGGTTGCGCCTGCAGGCCATGGCCCCGGGCAGCATTCTCAAGCTGACCGCCCGCGACCTGGGTGCGCCCGAGGACCTGCCGGCATGGTGCGGCATGACCGGGCATACCTTGCTCAAAGCACAGCATCCTGAATACTGGATCAGAAGAAGGGAGCGTTGAAACGATGGCGAACAAGTTCTGTGTGAGTCTGACCTGTTCCAAGGATAACACCGACAAGGCGACGGTGGGCTTCGTGATCGCGAACGCGGCGGTGGCCTCTGACAAGGACACCCTGGTGTTCCTCAGCATTGAAGGCGTGCGCCTGTCGCAGCACGGCTACGCCGATGACATCCACGAGGCAGGTTTTGCGCCCCTCAAGGAACTGATGGAGAACTTCGTCAAAGCGGGCGGCAAGGTGTGGGTATGTTCGCCCTGCTTCAAGAAGCGCGGGCTCGACGAGAGCAAGCTGATCGCCGGCGCCACCATCGTCGGCGGCGCCAAGCTGGTCGAGTTTCTGTCCGACGGCAGCCCCTGCGTCAGCTACTGAGCGGCACAACGATGGATGCACCTGCCGGCGTCCCGGAGCCGGATGCCGTCTGCGATGGCGGAGACCTCGACTGTGGCAGCGGCTTGTTGCTGATCATCCGCAACGCCATGGCGCCGTTGGCGGCCGGCGGGGTACTGGAGGTGCGCAGCCGCGAGATCAGCGTCCGAGAGGACCTGCCCGCGTGGTGCCGCATGGTCGGCCACAGCCTGCTCGGCATGCGCGAGGGCGAAGCTGGATATGCCCACTACCTCTTGCGCAAGAAGGGAACGGACGCGGCTCTCCACACCGACCTCGAGCAGGCCCGCTCCTTCGCCTGGCAGACACGGGTGCGTTGGACCGAGGGCATGCAGGCGAAGGCCTTCGCCCGCAACCACTCCTTCGACATCGGACAGGTGGCCAGCTTCGACACCGCCGACCCCGCGCCGTCAGCCGTCGAGTACCTCTTGGGTGCCCTCGGCGGCGCGCTGGTGGTGGGCTTTCAGTGGCGCTTGTCGCAGCGCGGGATCACCGTGCGCAATCTGGAAGTCAGCCTGAAGGCCCGCTCGCGAAACATCCTGGTGTTCCTCGGGGTCGAGCATGACGGTGATGCCGGCCTGGAGCAGATCGACGGGCGGATCTACATCGACGCCGACGCGGGCGCCGAGGTGCTCGAAGCCCTCTTTCAAGAGACCCTGCGCCGCTGCCCCGTGACCTCCTCGCTCCTGCGTCAGGTAGCGGTACATATCGATCTCAGAACGGTGTGACCATGTCACGTTGGCCCCTTTTTCCCGTCACCGTCGTCGGCAGCTGGCCGCGTCCGCCCTGGTTGCTCGACGCCATGAAGCGGCGCAGTGGCGATCTCGAGGCGTTGCGTGACGAGGCCACGTTGCTCGCCATCAAGTACCAGGAAGATGCCGGCGTCGACATCGTCACCGACGGCGAGCAGCGGCGCGACAACTTCTACTCGTTCATCTGCGAGCGTCTCGACGGTATCCGCCTGATGACGATGGCGGATTTGCTCGATTACGTCGAGGACAAGGCGGCGTTCGAGAACTTACTCCAGGCTCTCGATGTCCCCGCCTTTGCGATCAAGAACCCCACCGTCGTCGGCCCGCTTCGCCGTCGCGAGCCCCTAGTGCTGCGCGACTTCGAGTTTTTGCGTGCCCACACGCGGAAACCCATCAAGGTCACGCTGCCCGGCCCGTATCTGCTCAGCCGCTCGACCTGGGTGAAGAATCTCTCCGACACCGCCTACCCCACGCGGGAATCACTCGCCGACGCGATCGT
>DASVHW010000002.1 GCA_036382395.1 Candidatus Binatia bacterium
GATTGCCAAGGAACTGGTCGCCCAAAGCGATATCGTCTGCGAGAATTTCGCCTTCGGGGTGATGGACCGCATGGGGCTGGGGTACGATGTCCTGAAGCAGATCAAGCCCGATATCATCATGATCGCGATGTCCGGCTACGGCGCCACCGGGCCGGAACGGGAGTTCGTCTCGTACGGGCCGGCGCAGGTGCCATTGGCAGGGATGTCGTCGCTCACCGGTTACGCCGGCTGGCGGCCGATGCACGTCGGTATCTCCTACGGCGATCCCACCGCCGGACTGCATGGCGCCTTTGCCGTGTTGGCGGCGCTCCTCTACCGTGCCCGCACCGGCCGCGGCCAGTTCATCGATCTGTCTCAGCAGGAGACGACGATTGCGGTGCTGCCGGAAGGCGCCATGGACTACGCTATGAATGGCACGCAGCCGCCACGCCGGGGCAACCGTGATCCAGGCATGGCCCCACACGGTGTGTTCCGTTGCGCCGGAGAGCAGCGCTGGGTGGCAATTGCGGTCCGCGACGACGCCGAATGGGTGCGCTTGGCTGGCGTCATCGGGCGTCCGGGCCTGGCGACAGATCCCAGCTATCAGGTGCTTGCCGCGCGCCAGGCGAACGAGGATCGGCTGGAGGAGATCGTGACGGAATGGACGCGGGAGCGATCGCCCGAGGAAGTCACCGACATCCTTCAGCGTGCGGGCATCCCGGCGTTCACGTCCTGCAGCAACCAAGATATTGCGGAGGATCTCCACCTCAACCAGACCGGGGCGTTCGTGCGGCTCGAGCACCCGGAGGTCGGGACGCGGCAGCACATTGGCATCCCATGGCGCATGACCGGCACCCCCTGCGCGGTGCGCCGCCCGGCACCGTGCCTGGGACAGGACAGCGACTACGTGCTGTCGCAGATACTCCACTACTCGGCAGAGAAGATCGAGCGTTTACGAACGGGCAACGTTCTCATCTGATTCCGTGAGGGAGTGAGCGTGAGCACGTTCGAAGCCATATTCGTTTCGCCGGTGGCGTGGATCGGACGCCGGTTGGAGTCCTTGCCGCAACAGCCGGTACGTCGTGCCGTGGTGTTGGTTGCTGCCGAGCGGCAAGCGCATGCTATCCGGCGCCACGTGTGTGTCGAGCGCGGACGGCCCGATCATCTCGCCGGTGTGCTGTTCTTACGCCCGGTTGAGTTCGCCCGCGAGCTGCTCGCGCGGGCGGGGCATGTCCGTACCGCTGCATGGGAAGACGTGCGCAGACTGCGCGTCCTGGAGTTGTTCGAGTCGGGAGCGCTGTCCGGCTCGCTGCGCTATTTCAGCGCCGAGCAACTGCGCTCCGGTCAGGGCTATGTCGATGCCTTCGCTCGGACCATTGCCGACCTGGAGGCCAGCGGCCTCGACCCTTCACTGGCAGTGGCGGTTGCCGATGGCCTCGCAGGGCAGGACCGCCAGGCGGCAGACCGCCTGCATGATGTCGCGGTCACCTGGAAGGCCGCCGATGCGAACAGAGGCATCGCGGCGACCGACGCGCAGGTGCTTGCCGAAGCCGCCGAGCTGGCCGTGCACCGGCCCGAACTGCTGGCCCCGTTTGGTTCCATCTTCGCCGTGCTGGCGGCATCGCCTTCGACCACGCTGTTGCGCTTTCTGCGTGCGATTCCCGCCTGTCATGTCGTGTTCCAGGAGGCGCGTCCGCTGCGTACGGGTACCCAGCGCTGGCGGCAAATGCTCCCGGTGTCTGCTGATAGCGGCCCAAGCGAGCGACGAGTGTCCGCCGATTCCGAGCTCGACCTGGTACAGAACTTCCTCTTCGCGCTCCCGGAGGTGCTGACCGATCCGCGGCGACCACGGTCCACGGGTCCCGACGGCACTGTGGACTTGGAGGAGTACCCGAGTATCGAGGATGAAATCGAGGCGGCGGCTACCTGGGTCACGGAGCAGATCGCGGCGGGCACGCCGCTCGAGCAGATCGCCCTGGTGGTTCCGGAGGTCGACGCCTACGCGCCGCTTCTCTCTGATCGCCTGGCACGCCTGACGCCCGATTCTACTCAAAACGTGATTCGGGTGTACGTGGCCGGCGGACTTGCCTTGGCGGCGTTCCCGGCGGGGATGCGCTTGCACGGTGTGCTCCAGGCCGTGGCGCGCGGACTGGAGGCCGAGGCCACCATCCGCGTCCTGCCGGCATTGCGGCGGGGTGACAGCGACGGCGGTCACGGCCGTGTCCGCCTCTCACCTTCGCGCGCCGCCGAGATCGTCTACGGCGCCGGAATCTTGGGCGGCACTCCGGGAGATCCGGCTGGGGTCGGTGAATGGGTCCCTCGCCTGACGCGCCGGCGTGACGCACTGCGGTCGCTCCTCGAGACGGCGGCCAAGAAGAAAGGAGATCCAGGGGCGCGTGTGGATGTCCGTGACCGCGTGGCGGCCGAGCGTTGGCTGCGTGACGTCGAGCCGATCCTTCCCGCCATCAGCGAGCTGCAGGAACTGGCGGAGAACGTCATCGCCGGGGTCGGACTCGCCGCCGTGTGGCACATGTTCCGCGCCTTCTGTGCGCGCCGGCTGCGTGTCCCGCCACAGCCGGCGAACATCCTCGGCCTCCTGGATCAACGAGTGCAGCCCATCCTCGCTGATGCGGTGGCCGCGCGTGTGACCGGATTTTCAGCCGTTCGCTTCTTGATGGATCTGCTCCGGTCGGAACGGCAGTCGACGGCGCGCTTCGGCGAGCCGTGCGTCTTCATCGGCACCGCCTCGCAGGCCAGCGGTCTGCCGTTCAGCGCGGTGCGCGTGCTCGGTTTGGCGGAAGGGGCGCTGCCACACACGCCGCACGACGACCCGATCGTTCCGGATGTGCTGCGTCCCGACATCGAGACCACCGCCCGCAGTCTACAAAAGGATGCGGACATCGTGATCCCACGTTTGGCGGATCGTGTTCTCGATGACATTCACGATGTCTTTCGGGTGGTCAGTGGCGTGCGGGGGCGCCTCGCTCTGTCGGCGCCTCGGCAGTGGGTGGATCGCAGCGAACGTGAAGTGTCCGGTATCATGCTCGAAGTGGCCACGGCGCTCGGGCGCACGGGCGGCGGTATCGACGAGGGGGATGTGCCGACGGCGGCACGGCTGCGTGCCGCCTACCTGAACCCGGGCCGTGACGCCCGCTTGCGCAACGCCGGGCAACGGCCGCTGTCGCCGCGTGCCGTTCTCGCTGCGGTGCTGGCCGCGCTGCCGCACGAGGCCGGAATCATCGTCGTCCCCGCTGACTGGATGGATGACGGGGTGCTGGCGGTGGACCAGCTCTGGCAGCGACTCGCCGCAGTCGAGGATCACTCCCCTGGTGTGATGGACGGCATCGTTACAGAGGCGTGGGCCGTGGTGCCCCAGGCTGGACTGTTTCCTCGCCATCCGATTTCGGCCTCGGCGTTGAACCTGCTGCTCCGCTGCCCGCACCAGTTTCTGCTGACGCGGGTGCTGCACCTGTCCGAGCCGACGCCGCCGCCGTCGGCTGATGTGATCGATCCGAAAGTGTACGGGTCGTTGTTCCATACGGCGGCGGAGCGTTTCTACCACGAGGCCGGTGCGGCAGTGTGCCGCCGCCAGGGCGATGTCGAGACATGGATCGCACGCGCCCGGACGATTGCGGAGGAGGCGTTCGACGAGTTGCGGCACGAGTATCCGATGCGTGGCGAAGACGGCATCGCGCGCGAGCGCAACCGCCTGCTACGGCAGATCGAACAGCTGGTACTCTACGAATGGAACGTACCGCCACGTGAGTTTCTCGAAAGCGAGATGACCTTTGGCGCTCCCGCGCCGGTGCGGTTGGCGCTGGAGGCCGGAGACCTCTACGTGTGGGGGAAGATAGACCGGATCGATCGCATCGAAGGGCAGACGCTGGCGGTGAGGGATCTGAAGACCGGCCGCGTGCGGGACTTCGGCGAAGATCCGATCAACGCGGGTCGAGATCTGCAAATCGGCGTGTATGTCCTGGCACTGGAATCCAGCGGTTACGGCGGCGCGCCGGTTGGTGTGGCGGCGTACGTGCACCCGTCGACCGCGCGCGATCCGGACCGGGCCTTCGAGGGACCGAACGTGGAAGTCTTGCGGCGCCACACGCGTGAATGGCTGGGCATCGCACGACAGCTGTTGACCGGCGGCCTGTTCCCGCGGACGCCCAATCGCGATGACTGCAAGTACTGCCCGTTCGTGCCGGCGTGCGGCGACGGCGCGGCGCAGCGCTCGGCCGTGAAACTCAACAACCTGCCTCCGGCCCACGCCCTCGAGCCCTTCGCCCGCTTCAAGCGCAAGGAAGGCGAGAGAGGGCGTTGATGCGGAGGGCGATGCCATGACCGACGGCCATCTCACATCGCCCGCCCCCTTGCCGCCGGATCAGGCGGCCCGTGATGCCATCATCCACGAGCGCGACTGCAACGTCGCCGTGGTTGCCGGCGCCGGGACCGGGAAAACCAAAACCATTATCGACCGCGCCGTCGAGTTGCTGGCGCCGAGGCGCGCCGGCGTGAAGCCCATCGGCATTCAGACCATGGCGCTGATCACCTTTACGCGCCGGGCCGCGGGGGAGCTGCGCTTCCGCATCCGCGAACACCTGCTGCGCCAGCTGGAACGCGAGGCGGGACGCGACGAGCGGCGCGCCTCGCTGCTGCGCGATGCCCTGGGAAATCTGGACGCCGCGTTCGTTGGCACCATTCACGGCTTCGCCGACCGCCTGCTGCGCCTGCGGCCGGTCGAAGCGGCTCTCAGTCCGGCGTATGCGCTCGTCGAGGACACCAGCGAGCTGGTGAACGAAACCTTCGTGCGACTGCGGCGGGCCGCGGAAGTTGGGGGCCTGCGGAAAGAGCTCGGCCGCTTCGGTGCGCCTCTCGACGCCACCTTGATCGACGAGGCCGCGGAAACCTTGCGCGCCGCCACCCGTGCCGGCTTGCAGATGGAGCGTGCCGAGACTGTGTACGGCTCGGTCGCATCCCTCGAGGCCACGATGTCGCGCATGATCGACACCCGCGACGTCGCCGTCGACCTGTGCGCGGTACCTGATCCCCAGCTCGATCAGGCACGCGCCGCGGCCGACCGCCTGGCCCAGATGGTCAAGCTCATGCGTGGGACCGCCTTCGGGCACCGCAGCGTGCGATTGATGGCGCGTGCCCTGAACCGCCTGCGCTCCGTCGTTGATCCCGCCGAGGCCTTCCGCATTGTTCAGGACGGGCTTGGTGGACGGCAGCTCACCAAGGGGACGGATTTCAACAACGACGACAACGGCTGGTCGATTTACAAAGCCATCCGGCCGCAGGATACCGCCAGAGGCTCGCTGGCCGAGCAGCTCAAAGGCCCACACCGCTGGCTGGCCACGCGCTTGGTGCGCTTGTTCCCCGTCGTGCGCGCCATGTACGAGCGCGTGAAAGCCGAGCATGAGGTGGTCGACTACCTCGATCTGCTCATCAAGCTGCGCGACCTGCTGCGCGACAATCTCAGCGCGCGCCGTTTCTACCAGAGCCTTTTCGAGCACATCTTCGTCGATGAGTTCCAGGACACCGACCCGCTGCAGTGCGAGATCGTCTTCTATCTGTGCGAAGATACGGCCGCGACGACCAGCAGCGATGCCCGAGGTTGGCAGGCCGTGCAGCTGGCGCCGGGCAAGCTCACGATCGTCGGCGACCCGAAGCAATCGATCTACCGTTTCCGCCGCGCGGACATCGCCATGTACGGGCTGGCGACCGAGCGCCTCATCGCCGGCGGCGCGCTCGAACAGCGCTTGGAAACCAACTTTCGCAGCCGCCCGGAGCTGATCACTTTTTTCAACCGGCAGCTCGGGAAAGTGCTGGGCAAGAACGATGGGCCGGCGTTCGACCCGCAAACCGGACGCGCCAATTACGAAGACCTGCTGCCCAGCGCCGTCATCCCTGCGGCTGGCGTGACCGTACATGTCCTGCCGTATGCGGACCTCCAGAACGAAGGCCTGCTGGCTGCCGACGGCCGCGTCGTCGAGGCGGCCATGCTGGCGCGCCATGTGCGCTGGCTGCTCGATACGCATTGCAAGGTGCGTGACTCGGACACCAACGAGGAGCGCCCCGTGCAGCCGGGTGACATCGCCGTGCTCGCCGCCGTCACCACCAACCTCCGGCTGCTGTTGCAGGAGTTCGATGCGCTTGGGATCGAGTACAGCGCGCGCGGTGGGGCGCTGTTTCTCGCTCATCCCGTGGTGCGCCAGTACCTGCTTGCGTTGCGATCCCTTGCCGACCGCAACGACGGCGTCGCCGAAGCGGCGCTGCTACGCCCGCCGTTTTTCGCCCTCGATCTCAGCGACGCCGTGATCGCACGCGGCGACAAGGATGTTGTGGCCGACGGGCGGCGGGCGCGTATGGAACACGCCCTGGCGATCGTGGCCACCCTGCGGGAGCAGCGGTATGCGCAGTCCCCTGGAGCCACGGCACGCGATCTGATCGAGCGCACGGCACTTGGCCGCACCGTGGTGACGGGCCGTAACGGGCGCCAGACATTGGCGGCGCTGTACGAAGTTGCCTCCGAGCTTGATCGTCGCGCGGCCATCGAGGGGCGCGACTACGATGCCGCGACCGAACTGTTCCGGTCATGGGCGGAAGCCCCGGTCTTTCTCGATGCGCCGGAGCCGTCCGGGACGGGTGCGGTCCGCGTCATGACGACGCATAGCGCCAAGGGGCTCGAGTTTCCGGTCGTCATCTTGTGGGACGGCTATCAGACGTTCAACGAGCGCGGTGGCGGCATCTGGCACGTTGGGCGTGACGGGCGGGCCTGGGCGCTCAGTCTCGGGGCGGTGGCCATCGAGCATCCGGCGGGGGCTCACGTGCTGGATCGCGAGAAACAATTTGGCGATCAGGAGCGGCGACGTCTCTACTACGTTGCCGCCACCCGCGCGCGCGATCTTCTGGTGCTGCCGGCGCCGCTGACGAAGAGCAGAAGACTGCAATACGCCACGACCGAGCTGGCGGATGGAGCAGAGCTCGAACAGGTCCGCCGGTTCGAACCCTTCCGGCTCGAACGGCTTCCGGAGTGGGCCCGTAGCATCACGCCGCCACCGCCTCGGCGTATCCGAAGCGACGCCGGGCTACAGCAACAGCTGGCTGCGGTGCGGCTGGATTTCCAACAGTCCCTTGCCGTATCTGCTCAGCCCGTTGCCGTTCCCACCGCGGTCACCCTGGAAGCCACCGGTGCCAGCATGGGGCAGGAAATCGACATCGAGTCCGAACGCGCCCGCAAGGCCGAGTCGGGACGATTGGGCCCGGCATTCGGCTCGGCGGTGCATCGGGCGCTCGAACTGATCCTGGCGGGCAGCATCGACAGCGCGTCCGCTGCTGTCTCGTTGGCATCGCAGGAGGTCGGGCTGAGCGAGTCCCTG
>DASVHW010000003.1 GCA_036382395.1 Candidatus Binatia bacterium
CTCTCCGCATAACCGCCGCCGCTCCACCTCCAGCTCCTCGATATCCATTGGCCCCGCAGCCCTCCTCTGGCTATATGTCTATAGCCAGATTGCCGCGAAAAAGGCAACAACGCCTACTTTCCCCACTACCATGACGCACACCCCGTGACGAGGAGCCAGAGTCGCAGAATTGCGCTGCCCTGAGGGCTACGCTATGGTTAGTTGGTGCTTGCCATAGGACACGTGAATAGCGCAGGCCCAGCGTTGCCGCGGCGATCTCCACAGCCGTTTGTGACGATCACCAGCACCACGTCATCGATCACGCGTCACGCCTCACGCCTCACGCCTCACGACCAATGAACGGGCGCGATTTTCTCACACTGATCGAGAACGGCGGCGTGGTCATGTACCCGCTGCTACTGTGTTCCGTCCTGAGCATTGCCGTCATCATTGAGCGCTCCTGGACGATCATCCGTGCGGCCCGGGCGGCGGAGCGGTTGCATCAGCTCGTGAGCGAAGCCGCGCAAGAAGGCGGCCTGACGGACGCGCTGGCCATCAGCCGGCGAGACCTGTCCCCCCTGGGTGCGGTCTACAAAGCCATCCTCAGTCACGCCGACGACGACCAGCGTGTCCGGATTGCACAGCGGCGGCTCGGGGAAAGCGCACGGCGGCTGAAGCGCTACATATGGCTGCTCGGCACCGTGGGGAGCTTGGCGCCGTTCATCGGGCTGTTTGGCACGGTCATCGGCATCATCCGCGCCTTTGAGAACATGGCAGCCACTGGGTCCGGCGGCTTTGCCGTCGTCGCCGCCGGCATCTCCGAGGCGCTGATCGCCACCGCCGGCGGCTTATTGGTGGGCGTGTTGTCGATCTTCGCCTACAACGCCTTCATGGTACGTATCGCCAACCTCTCGGCGCTCTGGCGCGAATGGACCGATGAGCTGCTCATGCAACTCACGCAAACGCAGCCGCGCGAAGGAAGTATCGCTCGTGTCGCTCAGTCTCGGTAGCAGCGACGGCGATCCACAGGACGACGGGGACATCGTCGCCGAAATCAACGTCACTCCCCTCACCGACATCTTTCTGGTGCTGCTCATCATCTTCATGGTGACGAGCACGGCACTGACGCAGCAGGGCACCAAAGTGAACCTGCCGCGTGCCGCGGCCGGGGCCGCCGAGGCCTCCGGCATCATCATTACCGCAACGGTGGATCATCGCATCGAGATCAACGGCAAGCCGGTGCCCCTTGAAAACCTGCGTGCCGCCCTCGAAGCGGCGTTCCAGAAAGGATCCGATCGCAGCGTCATCCTGCAGGGCGACCGCAACGTCGTACTGGAACAGGCGGTGCAGATCATGACCACCGCCAAGGAAGCCGGTGCCGAACGCATCGCCATCGCCACAGCACCGGTAGAGGGTGCGAAGCCGCGGTGAGGAGAAAAAAGTCCTGAGTGCTGGGTCCTGAGACTCAGAATTCGGATTCGATGACACCATGGAAGCGCCAGAACAGCCACGCGTCGTTGAGGTCAAAGAGAGCCGCTCGCTGGCGATGCTGCGGGAGGTGTTCCAGGCGGGACGGCCGCTCACCTACATTCGCACGCCCGAAGAGCAGCGCATCGGCCAATTATTGAGAGAAGCGGCGCAGCTATTCTTCGCGCCTCCCGTGCCGGTGTGGAGTTGGAGCCTGACCGAAGGCTTGCGACATGAGGATGGGACGGCCGCCACCGCCGAACCGCTCGGACCGCGCTCGGCCCTCGATTTCGTCGTGGCCCATGACAGACCGGGAATCTTCCACTTCAAGGATTTCCACGAACCCATGCGCGAGTCGTCGGAAATCCGCCGGCGCCTGCGCGATCTGTGCGAGCAGTGCTTCGATACCGGGAAGTATGTGATCATCTCCTCCGCAGTCCGCTACATCCCGGAGGAGATCACACGCGACTTGGTCTACCTCGAGCTGAGTGTCCCCGACACGGTCGAACTGGTCGCCTTTCTGCGACGCGAGATGGAGCGCATCGCGCAAGCGGGTGGCACCGTCGACTCCAGTGAAGGCACGGTGCACCAGCTGGCGCGCGCGCTCCAGGGGCTCACGCTGGATGAGGCACGGCACGCCGTGCGCCGGGCGCTCGCGGTGGAGAAGAAGCTCGAACGCAGCGCGGTGCCGATCCTGCTGGAAGAGAAAAAAATGCTGGTCAACCGCACCGGACTGGTCGAATATGTCGCTGACAGCACCCATCTCGATCACGTGGGCGGACTCGAGCACTTGAAGAAGTGGCTACTCGAGCGGCGCAGGTTGTTCGAGATGCGCGAGAGCATCAACCTCGACATCGTGCCCAAGGGACTGCTGGTCATGGGCATCTCCGGCTGCGGCAAGAGTTTGTCCGTGAAGGCCATCGCGTCCTATTTCGGGCTGCCGCTGTACCGCATCGACATGACCGAGATTTTCTCCGGCCGCCACGGTTCGGCCGAGGGTGCGTTTGTCCAAGCCTGTCGCATGCTCGAAGATATTGCCCCAGCGGTGGTGTGGTTCGATGAAATCGAGATGGGCATCACCTCGCAAGAGACCGCCGGCGAGCAGGGCCGCATATTCGCGTTTTTTCTGACCTGGATGCAGGAGAAGGCTCGCGGCCTGTTCGTGGCCGCCACCGCCAACCGCATCGATTTGCTGCCGGCGGAAATGATCCGCAAGGGCCGCTTCGACGAGGTCTTCTTCATCGACCTGCCGCTCGACAACGAGCGCGTCGACATCTTCAAGATCCACCTGCAGCGCCGTGGAGTGAATCCGGACAACTTCAACCTCGAGCGCCTCAAGCGTTTCACGCGCGGGTGGACCGGTGCCGAGATCGAGCAGTGCGTCGTCTCCGCCTTCACGGCCGCACGCCTCGAGGACCGTGAGCTGGCCGATGATGACCTGCTGAATGCCACCGGCAGCGTCGTCCCGCTGTCCAAGACGATGAAGGAACAGGTCGACCACATTCGGGCCTGGGCCTTCGATCGGGCCGTCCGCGCCTCCCCCCGTGAGTTCGCACACTAGCCCTTCATTGCGGCTACGCCCTTGCGCCCATCCGGCCGGGCGGATTACATTCCAGTCATGGTAAAGGCCAAGAACGCGCTGCCATCGTTGAGCATCGGTGACTACCTCCGCCGGCAACGCCAACTCGCCAATATCTCGCTGCGCAAGGTGGCCGAACAGAGCGGCATTTCGGCCGCTGTACTGCGAGAGATCGAGCAAGGCCTGCGCGATCCGAGCAAGACGATCGTCCAGTCGATCGCTGGGGCCCTGCGGCTGTCGGCCGAAACGCTGTACCTCCAAGCCGGGGTGATCGATCCACAAGAGGCAGAGGAAATCGGCACGCTGCGGGAAATCCATCGTGACCCGAATCTCACCCAACGCCAGCGAGACCTATTGGTGGAAGTCTACGAGGCCTTTTGCGCCGCCAACCGCTCTCGGCGGGAATAGGGACAACCGTGGAAGCGTGAGGGCGTAAACAGGGAACGACGTTCCTTCGCCGTCACGCTCCTACGCCCTCACGCGCCACGCACACACCCGTGCGCGGTATTGACATTCGCCTTCCGCAGGACTCTACATGCGAGGGGGGCAGGTTGAGGAGAGGCGGAGGACGTGCCCAACTTTCGTAATCGGCTCACGCGACCGCAACAACGTATCTACGACCGCAGCAACGCCACCACCGCAGTTCCTCTGCGCCCAACCCCACGCCTACGGGCAGCGGTGACCGCGTTTCCAGGCATCCTGCTGTCTGCAGACCGCGCCCGTGTCGAACAGGCCTCCCAGTTCATTGCCGATGAGATCTGCATGGTCCTGCGTGTGGCGCGCGTCCGCATCGCCGTCAGCGGCACGCGGCCTGCGGACACCCGGGGCGAGTTGCACGGTTTGTACACGCCGTCCAGCAGCCGCGAGGCGGCAACGATCAAGGTGTGGATGATCACGGCAAAGCGCGGACAGATCGTGGCCTTCAAGACGTACTTACGCACGCTGCTGCACGAGATTGGCCACCATCTCGACTACACCCTTCTGCGCCTGACGGAATCCTTTCACACCGACGGCTTCTACCGTCGCGAGTCGAGCCTTTTCCATCAGATCGGCGCTGCGTCAGCGGCGGCGCGAGGTGCGGCTCAACCGGAAGTCCGGGTGCTGAGCGGCATCGCGGCGCCTGCTCCGCTACAATAAAGACAAATGCAAGCGACGGACCACACTCGCACGGAAATCACCGACAATCTCGATTTGCTGCTGATGGTGTTGCCGCCGCGCGTCCGTCAGGAAATCGAGAAAATGGAAGACCTCTCCGCCCTGCTCGAGGTGGTCCTCGACCTGGGGCGGCAACCCGAAGCGCGTTTCCCCGGCCGAACCGTTGCCCTGAGCCCGCAGCCGATTACGCGGGAGGATCTCGACTACATGACGGCCCGCATCGGCACCTTCACCCGAGACAACCGTGCCGGCATCGAGCGGACGCTGCACCGGATTTCGGCGCTGCGCAACCGCCTGGGTGAAATCGTGGGATTGACCTGCCGCGTCGGCCGCGCCGTCTACGGAACGGTCGACATCGTCAGCGACGTGGTTGAATCCGGACGCAGTATCCTGCTGCTAGGACGCCCCGGCGTCGGCAAGACGACATTGCTGCGCGAGGCGGCCCGGGTCCTCGCCGATGATCTGAACCGGCGCGTGGTGATCGTCGACACCTCCAATGAAATTGCCGGCGATGGCGACATCCCACATCCCGGCATCGGGCGGGCGCGCCGAATGCAGGTACCTTCACCGGAGCGGCAGCATGCCGTCATGATCGAGGCCGTAGAAAACCACATGCCGGAGGTCGTCGTCATCGACGAGATCGGTACCCAGGCAGAGGCGCAGGCGGCACGCACGATCGCGGAACGAGGTGTGCAATTGATCGCGACGGCCCACGGCATCAGCCTCGAGAACCTGATCGCCAACCCGATACTCGCCGACCTGATCGGCGGCATCCAGGCCGTCACGCTCAGCGACGAGGAGGCGCGCCGCCGCCGCACGCAAAAGACGGTGCTGGAGCGCAAGGCACCGCCGACGTTCGACGTCTTGATCGAGATCCGCGACAAAGACCGCTTCGCCGTGCACGCCGACGTCACGCAGGTGGTCGATGCCGTGCTGCGCAACCATTCGGCCCAGCCGGAAATCCGCGTCCGACACCCGGACGGCAGCGTCGAGGTCGAGTCAGCACTTGCGGGAATTCCCACGCTGCCTCGGTCCGAACCAACGGCGCCGCAGCGACACGCCCTCCGGATCTTTCCTTACGCCGTCAGCCGCGAACGCCTGGATCGCGCCATTCGGGACCTCGGCGTGGACGCTGTCGTATGCAGCCAGCCTCGCAATGCCGACGTGGTCGTCACACTGCGCTCTTTGGCCAAGAAGCGGCCCAAGAAACTGCGTGAGCTGCTGATGGTGGATGATGCGCGCCTGCATGCCATAGGCGGCAACACGCAAGCGAAGATCGCCGAGTTCCTGCGCGAGTTGTTTGAACTCTCGAGTATCGACAGCGAGCAGGCGCAGGCACTGAAAGAGGCCGAAGACGCCGTCGCCGCCGTGATCGCTCACCGGCAACCCATCGCCCTCAGCCCGCAAAACGCCCACTTCCGCCGCTTGCAGCACCAACTGGCCGAAGCTCACGGATTGGGAAGCGAAAGCACCGGGCGCGGTCCGTTTCGCCGTGTGGTGATCCGGCCGTGAATGGAAGACCTCAGTTCGCCGCTTCGAACAGACCGGCCGCGCCCATGCCGCCGCCGATGCACATGGTGACGATGCCCCAGCGCTTCTTCTGGCGGCGCAGCTCGAGGAGCAGCGCCCCCGTCATCCGCGATCCCGTCATGCCGTACGGATGACCGATCGAGATGGCGCCGCCGTTCGGATTCAGTTTCGCCGGGTCGATGCCGAGCCGGTCGCGGCAGTAGACCGCCTGGGAAGCGAACGCTTCGTTCAGCTCGACGATGTCGATGTCGTCGATCTTGAGGCCCGCGAGCTTGAGCAGCTTTGGCACCGCGAACACCGGCCCGACGCCCATTTCATCGGGCTCGCACCCGGCAAACACGCAGCCGCGGAAGAAGCCGAGCGGCCTGATACCGAGCGCCTTGGCGCGGTCGTACGACATGATCAGATTCGCTGATGCGCCGTCGGAAAACTGTGAGGAGTTGCCGGCGGTCACGGAGCCGTCCGGTTTGAACGCGCCGGGGAGCTTGGCCAAGCCCTCCATCGTCGTGTCGGGCCGGTTACACTCGTCGCGGTCGACCACCACTTCTTTGGTAGACTTGGCGCCTGTTGCTTTGTCGGTCAACTCCATGGTGACCTTCATCGGCACGATCTCATCCTTGAGCTTGCCGGAGCGCTGCGCCGCCGCGGTCCGCTGCTGCGAGAGGAAGGCGATCTCGTCCTGTTTCTCGCGGCTGACCTTGTAGCGCTCGGCCACGATTTCGGCGGTCAAGCCCATCGGCATGTAAACGTCCTTCTTGTGATCCAGGAGCCAGGGGTTGAACAGGTTCTCTTTATTGAACTTCCCCTGGAGCATGGTGATCGATTCGAGTCCGCCGGCGACAATGGCTTCGGCGCCCTCGTTCTGGACCACGTGCGCCCCGACAGCAACGGCAAAGAGCCCCGAGGAACAGAAGCGGCTGACGGTGCCACCCGGCACGGTTACCGGCAACCCAGCCATGACGGCGATGTTGCGCCCGGCATTGAAGCCCTGCGGCCCTTCCGGAAAGCCCGTCCCCATGACGACGTCCTCGATTTCAGCCGGATTGAGCTGCGGGGTCTTCTCCAGCACTGCTTTGACGCAGTGCACCGCCATATCGTCGGGGCGTGTGAGGTTGAACGAGCCCCGAAACGACTTGGCCAATCCGGTACGAGCGGTTGCAACGATGACGGCTTCACGCATTATCTTCTCCTCCTCGCGTTCGCTGCCGCTACCTTTCCAGGACCGCGAGCGTGTTGCAAGGTCTGAGGGCGGTTGCTTGCAGGCTCAGACGGCGCCCGCAGCCCGCTCTACATTTCAGCCGCGATTTTCTGTAGCCTAGCGGCATGAATCTCCGCAGAGCGGGAACGTCAAAACCGGGCGTGTCGTACCGACGCCTTCTGGTTCTCCTGGCCGCTGTGATCGTAGCCGGTGGTCCCGCCGCTGCCAGGCAAGTCGATGTCCCACTCCAATTCGACCACGACTTCATCCGCCAGATCCTGGTCGCCCAAGTCTACACCGGGCCGAATGGCAAAGCGGTCTTGTGGAACGATGGAGCCGGATGTGGGTACTTGACGCTCCGCGATCCGGCGGTGAATGGAGCCGGCAACCGCATCCGGGTGGTGACCCGAGGTGAGGCCCGTATCGGCACACCCATCGGCGATGAGTGTTTCGCCCCGGTACAGTGGGAGGGTTTTCTCGAGGTTCTGGAAGAGCCGCAGATCTCTACCGGCCAACAGGTCATGCAGTTCCGGGTGGTCGAGTCCAACCTCTACGACCAGGACTGGAAAAAGCGGTTTATGACCGGAAAGATCTGGGACCTCGTCAAGCGCTACGCGCATCCACAATTCGAGGCCGTGCGCATCGATCTGAAGCCGGTGGTACAGGATCTGCGCGATCTCTTACCGCTGCTGGTAGCGCGGGGGGACCAGGCGCGCATCGACCAGATGCTCGATTCGCTGCGTCTGGCCGATGCCAGCGTTATCGACACCGGGGTCAAAGTCGGGCTCGCCTTCACAGTCAGCGAGGTGCCTCCCGCTGCCGGCCCCACGCCAGAACCGACCTTGTCGCCGGAGGAACTGCAGCGCTGGGAACAAGCGGAGGAGCGATGGGACGCGTTTCTCACTTTCGCCGTCAAGCAATTCGGCAATGACACTCTGGCCCAAGATCTCCGCCAGGCATTCTTCGACGTGTTGATCGATGGCCGCTATGACATCCTGGAGGCGCTGGCACCCTCGGCTCCGGGCGCGCCCGACCCCACCAGGCAGCTCTTTCTCAAGACGTGGGAGCGGCTTGTACCGGTGGTCAGGCGCACGGCCGCGACCCTGCCCGGCACCACCGCCATGCGCTACCTGAGCTTTGTTGCCGCCGGCGATGCGCTGACAGCGCTGGACAAGATCGGACCGGAGGTCGGGCTTGACATCTCGGCCGATGGCTTACGCCGGCTGGCCCGTATCGCTGCGCCGTTGAGCGCAGAGGATCCGCTGGCATACAGCGCGGCGGTGGATCCCGAGCTGCGCCAACTATTCGGATTCGGCTCGCCGTTGCCTCCACCAGACTTGTCTGTCGAGCCCACCGAAGACAACGTCCAGACGTGGTGGCACCGCCTGTTTGCTTTACCCCTTGCGCAGGCCGCCGTGGAGCAGCAACCGGCGGCGAAGACGCTGGAGCAGTGGGTCGTGCCCGATGCCGATTCGATCGACGCCTATCTCCAGGCCGTGCGCGAAGTGCTCACCGAAATGACGCAGAAATCTCTCGCTGGGAGCGATCTTCAAGCGCAACACCATGATCTCTATCGCCGTCTCGTATTGGCGGCGGCATGGCAGGAAACCTGTTGGCGGCAGTTCGTGCGTGAACATGGAAAAGTCAGCTACCTGAAATCCGCCGTCGGATCGATCGGGATCATGCAAATCAACGAGCGCGTGTGGCGCGGCTTTTACGACGTGCGCGGCCTGCGCTGGGACATCCGGTACAACGCCCGGGCCGGCGGTGAGATCCTGCTCCACTACCTGAGGGATTACGCCATCACGCACGACCAGCCCGGTGTCACTGATTTCCTGGCGCGGGCAAGCTACGCGGTCTACAACGGCGGCCCCGGCCACGTGAAGCGCTTCCTCAATAAGAATGCCCCCAAGACCCTCAAGCGCATCGACGAGCTGTTCTGGGGAAAGTTCAAAGCGGTGACCGCCGGGACACAGTCCGGGCTGGTCAGCTGCCTCGTAGGTGGATGAGGACGGGCCTGAGTGCTGAGCCGAGTCCTGAGAGACGAACCCAAACCGCCGACTCGCTGGCACACCTGGCTTCGGATCGTGCCGCTTGCTTCCTCCTTGCAGGGGTGGGGGTGAGGGCTCCACGAGGAACAGACCAAATCCGCGTCAGTCCCGCTTTTCGTCGTCGCGGCGCGCTCGGCGGAGTTCATCCAGTTATTTGGCCCGCAGCTGGGGCTGGTTCCCGACATGGGTTGCACGTACTTCCCCGTTCGCCTGCTCAGCCGTGCGCGGGCTCGTGGTCTCGCCTTTCTCGGAGAACGGCTCACGGCCCAGCAAGCCGAGCAATGGGGCCTGATCTGGAAATGCGTCGTTGACGATATGCTGATGGAGAAGGCGCTGCGGATCGCGCGGCGCCTTGCGGCGGGGCCACAGCAGTGTTTCGGCTACATCAAACGCGCCCTCGACGCTGCGGAGCTGAACACGCTATCCGGGCAACTCGATCTCGAGCGCGACTCCCAGCGGATCCTCGGCGATACGGAAGACTTCCGTGAGGGCGTAA
Source organism: Candidatus Binatia bacterium (assembly GCA_036382395.1). Lineage (NCBI taxonomy): Bacteria > Candidatus Binatota > Binatia (SeqCode) > Binatia bacterium. Next base: position 9,456 of record DASVHW010000003.1, read on the forward strand.
TGGCGTTTCTCAGTAAACGCAAGCCTCAGTTCGAAGGGCGATAAGAGCCCGGCACTAGAGAAGCTATCGATATGGGGTCCCAGGCTGACGAGCCGCGGAGGTCGCGTTCTAGGTCGGTGCACCCGGCACCGAAGCAACACAAGGCGCTCCGCCCACGAGGACTTGCACCGATAGGTCCGGATCATAAACGCGGCCACCGGTCGGACTAGCCAGAATCAGGTTGCTGATGTTGACGGAGCAACAAGAGCCGTCTTGAGAGCGAGCTACCGTGAACCCGCAACAGAAGAGCTCACCGTCAGGAATCGGGTTCGTGTCGGATACGGACAGGAAAAGTACCCGCATGGTCGAGTTGTTGGGGAAGATCTTCGTCTGTACGTTCTTACGCGTTGAGGGGTTTGAGGCGCACCGGGCGGCATTGCCCGCTGCCTGTTCCGCCGTCATGCAGGCGGGGTTCCAGCTGAGATCCATCTGGAGACCGCCCACCGCGCCATGGCTGGCGGTCATGACCACGCAGACGTCAGTGGAAGTTGGGTCCGCCGCCTGTCCAAACACCCCCAAGCGTTGCGCCCCCGTAGCGCCATCGCTGCTGCCGCCGCCGCAAGCTGACAGAAACAGCGCCCCAAGAATCAGCACCGTCGAAAAGCCAGTCTTGACCATCCTGTGTACAACCCTCTTAAGGAAAGGAGACTATCACGCACAAACCGACAACGATAGTTGACAGTCTTTCACGGCGCTGAGAATCTCAACGCCCTCAATGGCTGCGTGATACCAACGGCAGGTCCGGCCACCTGAAGCGCTTCCTCAACCAGGATCCGCCCGAGTCAATCGTGTCCAGGCGTCGGTTCCGAGCACGACTCACGAACACGATTCACGTTTTAGTGTTCAGGCCTGCCTTGCCGTCGGGCACGCGCTCCACGGCGCGCTTGAACTCGCGGTGCCAGTTGGTGACGGTGCCGAACTGTTTCACGTAGGCATCCAAACCCACCAGCGCCCGCGCCAGGAAGACGCGGTGCCCGGGCGCTTTGAACAGGCGGTTTTCAAACCCGATGCTGGCCACCGCCATCGCCGTCTCCACCGAATTGAAGTCGCGTGGGTTGAACACCTTATCCTCCAACACCGGCGCGAAGATCAGGTACATGATGCGGACAAAGGGCTCCGGATCGTCGCCGCGATCGAGGTACCCCAAACGCACGAAGGACTCGGCCATTGTCGCCTTGTCGTCCGCCAGGATAGCCTTGGCCAGTCGGTGATAGGCTTTGCGGATCACTTCGGGGAAAATCCGGATCGATCCGAAGTCGAGGATCGCCAGCTTCGGGTGATAGGTAACCAGGTAGTTGCCCGGATGCGGGTCCGTGTGCAGCACACCGAACTCGAAGATCTGCCGCCAGAGGACGCGAAAGTACTTGACGGCCACCCAATCTTTGAGGGACTGGTCGACGCCAGGACCAAGGATGTCCTTGAAGGGATATCCTTCCAGCAGGCTCATGGTGAGCACGCGCCGCGAGGAGAAGTCGGGATACACATCCGGAATCACCACTTCGTCGTCGTCCGAAAACATTCGCTGGAAGAGCGCGATGTTCTTCGCCTCGTTCACGTAGTCGATCTCTTCGTGCAGCCGCTCCTCCAGCTCGCGGTAGACGTCGGACTGGTCGACCTTCTGGCGCATGACGTCGCGGCCGATCATGGTGAAGGTCTGCAGCAGCGCCTTGATGTTCTGCAGATCCTGGTTCACGGTCTCTTCCACGCCTGGGTACTGCACCTTGACCACCACTTCCTCACCGCTGGGCAGCCGGGCTTTGTGCACCTGCCCCAGCGAGGCCGCGGCAAAAGCGTCCGCATCGAAAGCCGCAAAGATCTTCTCCGGCGGCTGCCCCAGCTCGCGGATGATCTGTTTCCGGATGAGGCCGTAGTCCATCGGCGGGACCGAGGACTGCACCACCGACAGCACCTGCAGCGCCTCGGTCGGCAGGATGTCGTCGCGCATCGACAAAATCTGCACCAGCTTCATGAAGGCGCCGCGCAGTTCCTTCGACCGTTCCACGATCCTGATCGCATTCTTGATGTGGGTGTCGAGCAATGCCTTTTCGCGGCTATCGGCGGAGCGGAAGGGCCAGCGCAGCGCCTGCCACACGTAGCTCGATCCCACCGAGGTGGCGAGCTCGCCGACCTTCAGCACCCGCTTGGCACGGCCGCGAGTGATGTCACCGCCTGATTTCGACGCCCCGGTCACTCAATCTCCCGAGAATCAACCGCCCCGCGTCTTACGCGCCGCAGTCTTCTTGTCTTGGCTCCGACGGGCTGCGGGGCGCGGCTGTGTTCGTCCCGCGCTTGGCGCTGGTGTCCTGGCCTTCGGACCTTGCACCTGTTCCTGCATCGCCGCCGCTTCGCGAGCGCGGCGCACGGCCACCCATCCTTCCCGCTGTAGCTGCTTCTTCGAGTTCAACACCAGCGCCCCCGGCGCGACATCGCGCATGACCGTAGTCCCGGAGGCGATGTAGGCATCGTCACCGACGGTGACCGGTGCGACCAGCTGCGAGTCACTGCCCACCTGAACGCGTTTGCCGATGATGGTGCGCTGCTTGCGGAATCCGTCGTAGTTGCAGGTGATGGTACCGGCGCCGATGTTCGTGTCCTCTCCGATCTCGGCATCACCAAGGTAGGCCAGATGCATGGCCTTGGTGCCGGCACCGACAGTCACGTTCTTGGTCTCCACGAAATCGCCGACGTGGACCCGCGCGCCCAGGCGGGTACCCTGCCGCAGCTGGGCGAAGGGGCCAACCTGAGCGTCCTCTTCCACCGTCGCCTCGGTCATCACCACGCCAAATTTGACGTGCACGCGATCGGCGATGTTGGAATGGGTGATGAGGGCGCTGCCATCCAGGCGACAGGCCTCACCGATGCGCGTCGAGCCGCGTAAGATGACGTTTGGACCGATGACGGTGTCGCGGCCAATCACGACGTCGGGACCGATGTACGCCGTCGCCGGATCTTCCAGTGTCACACCCGCCGCCATCCACTTCGCGTTGATGTCGTCCTTCAAGGTCTTCTCCCGTGCAGCAAGGTCCGCGCGGGAACTCACCTGCGCCCCCTCGCCCGCTGTTGCCGGCGCATCGGCGATCCGCTGCCCCTGAGCATGCGCCAATCCCACGATGTCCGTAAGGTACAGTTCCGCTTGGGCGTTCGTCGGTTCGAGTCGTTCCAGTGCCCGAAAGAGAAAACCGGCATCGGCACAGTACACACCCACGTTGATCTCGTGAATCGCTCGCTCCGCCTCCGTGGCATCGCGCTCCTCCACGATGCGCACGACGCGGCCGGCCGCGTCCCGAATGATCCGCCCGAAGCTTGACGGCTGATCCACCGTTTCCGTCAACAGTGAGACCGCCGCTCGCCCCTCTTGGTGTGCCGCCATCAGGCGACGGAAGGTCTCGGGGCGGAGGAAGGGCAGATCGCCGTAAACGAGCACCAGGTCACCGTTGAAATCACCCAGCGCCGCCCGTGCCACCCGCACGGCATCTCCCGTGCCCTTCTGCTCTGTCTGCACGGCGAACCGCACGTCGTACGGCGCGCAAGCCGCGCGCACGGCATCCGCCTGGTAGCCCACCACCACGACAATCGGATCGACGCCGGCACGGCGCAGCGCGGTCAGGGGGTAGGAAATCAGGGGCCGGCCAGCCAAGCAGTGCAGCACCTTCGCCTGGTTCGACTTCATGCGGGTGCCCAGACCTGCCGCCGGGACAATCGCTCCGACCGGGCGCGCCATCACGGACCGACCTCAGCAGGACGACTGGCCGATCCCGCACCGCATCGATACTTCCTGATGATCAGCGCCATGGAAACACCCTACCGCCCAGTTCGGGCAGAGGTCAATGTCACTGGCCGCCAGCGCATGCCTATGGCTGGTGGTCTGAGGACAACGGCCTAGTCCCTGAAATGAACCTGGTCGGCGATCTGCCATAGGCGATAAGCCACATGTGTCACTTGCCGATTTGCCGATAGGTGCCGCGGAAGTGGATGAGCGGTTCGCCTTCGTGGGCATCGGCAGCCTCCACCTTGCCGAGGAAGATGCTGTGGTCACCGCCCTCGAAAACTTCCACGGTACGACACTCCAGATATCCGAGCGCCTCGGACAACACCGGGGCGCCCGTCACACCGAAGCGAAACGCCAGGTCTTTGAACTTATCCCCGCCGGATACGGCAAATCGGCGTGACAGATGCTCGTGGGCGACGCCCAGAAAATTGACCGCAAAGACGCCTGACGCGTGGAAATGTGGATGGCCCTCGGAACGCTTGTCGACACACACCAGCACCAGGGGCGGCTCCAGCGATACCGAAGTGAACGCGGTGGCCGTAAGACCGTACGGCCTGCCGTCGCCGCTGACTGTCGTCACGACGGTTACGCCCGCGGCAAAATGGCCCAGGACACGGCGGAACTCCTGCTGATCAATCGGCATAGCCCTCACCCCGGCCCTCTCCCAGAGGGAGTGTCGATAAACGCGAGTGGCCCCTCGATACGGCCCCTGAGAAAATGGGTGGTGTCCTAATTTGAAATCTGGCACTTGAGGCTTGGGCTTGCAATTAGGATTTCCTGGCGCACCGTCACTTTCCGACATGCGCACCGGAACACCCGGTAGAGTATGCCCCCTTCTCCACGTTCAGACTGACCTTGATAGTTGCAGCCGCATGGGTACCTCGGTTCGCTACGGATTTTGAACTGACGCGGAAAGAAATAGTGACCGCATTCGCTACACCTCCAATTCCCATGACCCTGGTAGGTGCAGGTACCGCCGCACTTCGTTCCACTCGTCGTCTCCCGGTTGCACCTCACCGTCCAGCTCATGTCCGTGTCCCTTCAGGGTGGCTTATTATATACTCGATCTTTGTACCGTGTACAAAACACGCCTCCGGCAAATTTCTCGTTCCTGTGGACGATAGGGATTGCCTTCCTGGTAGCTTCATCGAACTGCGCCCTCTGAAGCCAATTTCAAATTAGGACGCCACCAGAAAATGGGGCCTACTCGGGGTGAACGGGGAAAACCCTCTGAAATCAACATGGAACCGCTCGCCCCGAGTAGCCGCCCTCATTCCCGATCATCCCGAGTTGCGGCCTTCTCTTGGCCGCGTATCGAGGGGCTGGCGGCGTATCGAGGGGTGCCCGCTGGGCGAAAATCGACAGTCCCCAGAGGGAGAGGTTCGTGACCCTTTCCCAAGGTCGCAGGCTCTGATGAAGTCAACGAGCGCCGCAAGCGAATGGAAAACCGTTTTCCATTCTCCTATCGTTCACACCAACCCCAGCTCCGCCAGCTTCTCCGGGGTCGGCCGCCCCTCGGCGTCCCAGCCGCGGTACTGGTAGTAGTCTGTGAGCATTTCATCGAGGGGCACAACATGGCCCCGCACCATGCCCTCGGTCAGCGGCTCTTCCAGCATGCGCGGCGGCAGGCTGTCGTCCTTGCGGCCAAGACCGGCCCTGTTATTGAAAAGGCGCTCAAGGTTCCAGATGCGCTCGCCGATGCGCTGGATATCGTTCTCGTCCAGTTTTATGTCGAGGGCGCAGCCGACGAGGTCGGCCAACGCCTGCGGGCTCATGGCCATGGTGGAAAAGAGGCACAATCCGCTGGAGTCGATGAAGGACGTGGAGTTCTGCAGGATCGACACCCACATCCCCTTCTCCCGTGGCGTGAACGGATCGAGCTTCACCGGGTTGCCGAAGTGCTCCAGCGATACCGCGTAACCGCGCAAGTGGCAGGCGCCGCGGTTCGAGGTGGCGTAGCCCAAACCCATGCCCACAGAACCGCGCGGATCGTAGGCCGCGAACGCTTGTTTCTTGGAACCAATGAACAGCTCCGGATGACCGTACTTCTCCGCCACCCGATAGCCGCCCTCGGCCAATGCATCGCCGAACCCTTTGCGGTACGCCATCGCCTCGATGAGCTTGATCAGGGCGTCGGCATCGCCGAATTTCAAGGCGAAGCCGACGTCGGCCTCAGGGATGTAGCCGCGTTCCGCCAGCTCCATTGCCGTAGCGATCGTAGCTCCCGCCTCGATCGTGTCCATACCGAGTTCGTTGCATAGGTAGTTGGCCTTGATGACCGCGGCCAGGTCACCGACGCCGCAGTCGGTCCCCAAGCCGTAGATGGTTTCGTACTCCGGACCTTCACCATGGCCATCGAGCTTGCCGTGGCCGGCGATCTTGGTCACGCGCCCGCAGGCGATAGTGCAGCTGTGGCAGCCACGCGTGCGCGTCATGAAGTCGCTACGCACGCGTTCGCCGTTGACCGCATCGGCATGAATGAAAGTACCCTTCTGGAAATTGCAGGTCGGCAGCATGCCGATCTTGTTCATGAAGCCGACCGTGCCGGCGGTGCCCATAATGTTCAGATTCGATGAGAGCGGTGCGTCGGCGACTTCCTTGAGCGCGGTCTTGGCGGCGCGCAGGAAGTCCTGCGGCTGCAGCATCGGCAGGCCCTTCGTACCGTACGCGGCAACGGCCTTGAGGTTCTTCGCCCCCATGACGGCGCCAACCCCGGACCGGCCCGCCGCTCGGCCCTTGTCGTTCATCACGCACGCGACCCGTGCCCGGCTCTCTCCCGCCGGCCCGATGCAGGCGACGCGCGCCTCAGGGTGGGTCTCCTGCCGCAGCAGGTCTTCGGTATCACACACGAGCCTGCCCCAGAGGTGCCGGGCGCTGCGGATCTGGACGATATCGTCGTGGATCCACAGGTACACTGGTTCGCGCGCTGCACCCTCGACCATGAGATAATCGTATCCAGCGTAGCGCAGCGCCGGGCCCCAGTACCCGCCCGAGTTGGAGCAGGCGACGGTGCCGGTCAGCGGCGACTTGGTCACCACCATGTAGCGGCCGCCCGTGGGAGCGAAAGTTCCGGTCAACGGTCCGGTGGCGAAGATCAGCGGGTTGGCGGCGTCGAACGCATCCGTCCGTGCATCCATACTGTCCGTGAGAAGCTTGGTGGCCAAGCCACGACCGCCGATGAACTGCCGAACGAGCGCTTCGGCAATCGGCTCTTTGGTGATCTTCCCATTGCTCAGATTCACTCGCAACAGCATCGCGCCCATGCATACCTCCCGAAGAGTCGTGTGCCCGTCCACATGCATCATGTTCCGCTGTGGGTGGTCCTTCCGAGCGTGATCCACCGGCACAGATCACGTTTCCCGATAGCACTTGGCACCCGGATCGACAAGAAACCTTTCGGCCACTGGTGAGGCGGCCCACCAGTGCCAGTGCGGCACCAGGTCATGAACTTGAAATGACCCGGCCGTTTTAATGAGGGAAGGCAAACGGCGGTACAACGACAAAGCAAGAATAGGCCGGTGCAAAGACACGCGACGGGTGCAGCTGTAAACCGGCGTTAATCAGCGTTCGGCCGCCACGGCTATCTCGAAGTCGATTCCTTCCCATCGCTGGGCATCGAGCCAGAAGAACGTGAATCGTGCCCTGCGGTCCGGTGGCAACTGCGCGGTCGGCAGATCGGCGAAATGTATACCGAGTCGGGTGTCCGTCGTGTGGGTTTCGTGCACGGTGCGCCAATCGTCCAGGCTCCAGTGCACCGTCGCAGCGGCCAACACTTCGACGCGCAGGGCTTTGCCGGCGGGCATCCGGCGACATTTGTGATTGAAGCGCCAGAAAGCAAGTTTGGCAGGGACCTTCGCGACCTGGTAGCGCTGCACGCTCTGCAGTGGCATGTCGAACACACGGCCCTCGCGTAGGGAGCGCAGCAGCTTGATGTACTCCGCGTGCGCCCACACCAAGGGCATCGCCGAACCCGAGGGGCGACCGTTGAACAGCTCGCGCTCGCGAATGTCGGCGGCGTCCCAAATCTGCTCCGGGATCAGCCCGCCCGCACTGCTCTGTGCGGCCATGACCTGACACAGCCGCCGCGCCTCCTGCTCGTTGCCACGCGCCAGCTCGTAGTGCGCGCGCTCGCCGACCAGGAGCGGCCACCCGCGGCCGACCCCGGTGCCGTCGAAGGGGCTGCCGTCGTCGTGCTCACCGTAACCGTCGTCGTTGTAGCGGTGCCACACGGACCCGGTCGCCGTCTCCGTCTTGAGCAACGCATCGATGATCTTTACGGTATCGACGATTCGCGGGTCGCTGGCCGCGCGCAGACCGAAGCGCACGAGTGCCAGTGCGTCCGGGCTGACGACCGAGGCGCACGGCTCGTCGCTTTCACCGGGTGGACGGTTCTTGATGGGGACGAAGCCGCCCGCCGGCGACGATGCGCACGGCACGTCAATCGGCGCAATGCGCACGTAGTAGCCGCCAACACCGTGCTCCCGGGCGAGGTCCGTGTCCGAGACGTAGATCCACGACTCGATCGAGGCATTCCACGTGTCGGCCGTCTCCCGGAGATAGCGTGCCATGTCGGCCTCACCGGCGAGATCGGCGAAGTCCGCCGCCGCCAGTAACGCCGCGATCTCCACGGCCAGCGTAAAGGGCGAGTAGCCGCCGTCTTCCTCCCAGCGGTCCTGCTGCGTCACCGGGCCGTTGCAGACCAGAAAACTCGCGGCCCGCCGGACCATGGGCCAAGGGTCGAGACGGCCCAGCCCATTCATGCGCCGGAGCGCGTCCGCGAGCAGGATGGGGAATGCCGTCTCGTCCATTTGGATTCCCGGCCAGTAAGGAGTGCCATCGAGCCACATATTCTGTGGCCAGTAACCGTCAGCCTCCTGGGTCGACATCAGGTAGCGCAACGTCTGGCGGGCGCTGCCTGTGTCTCCCGCCGCCAGGAACCCGCCGGCGCTTTCCACCAAGTCACGCGGCCACGCCAGGTGGTAGCCGCCGAGGTCCTCGTCACCTTTCGCGAAGCCCCAGGGGACCGACAGGCTCGCGATCATGCCACCGCGAAAACTCTTCGCCTCGTGCGTTTTCAGCACGGCGGTGCTGACCCGGTACGTATCGAATCTGCTCCCGCCGGTCTGGCCGAGATCGAGGCACTGTGCCTGATACTCTTGCCAGCTCCGCTGGTAGCGGGCGACGACAACGTCGAAGTCCTCCAGCAGTGTGGCACGTGCCCGCTGCCCGGCCTCGGCCGCGTTGCGGCCGAACGCCAAGGCAAGCACGAAGGTCCCTGCGCACCGCGTGATGTCGATGGCGCCGGTGAGAGCGATATTACCGTCGGGTGCGCGCCGATAGGACCAGAGCATCCGCCGGTGCAAATGAATGTCCTGCCAGCCGTCGCTCACGCCAACGTATCCGCAGCTCATCAGAGTGAACGGGAGAGAGCACGCCAGGGCGAGTGTCGTGTCGCCGCGTTGCGCGAACAGCATTGGGACGCCCTTGTACTCGCCGCTCCAGCCCGTGTTGCCATAGCCGGAGTTCCCGATGTGCGGGGCCAGCAGCGCGTACACGTGGTAATCGGAAAGCCGACCTTGCAGGGCTTCGAAACGGACGCGCTGCAGCAACACGTCACGCAATGGCTCGGTCACGATGACCTTCTCGATGCGGTAGCGACCCTGCGTACACGTGTTGGTCAGCCGATAGCCGGGAACACCCTGCGCCAGCGGAAGGATCTCGCACCTCGTATCGCGCTTCTCCTCCGACAAGAACTGCGCGCCGTCGGCGATGAGAAGCCCGAAATCACGCGTGTTGGCTTGATCGATCCGGGGGTAGTAGACCTCGTTCACGATGCCGTGCGAAATCGTGAACCAGACGCGGCTCAGCCCACTGATGGCCGTACCGACCCCGGTCTTCGCGCTCGACGTCCAGCGCGGCGCGATGCCGGGATGACCCGGTGCAATGTCATTGCCCATCTCGAAGCTCGGTTCACCTCTGCCATCGCGGGATCAGGTGTGACTGGTTTTTCTCGTACCGATCGGCTGGAAGCGTCTCGTCCTCGCCCGCCAGGTCTTTCTTGCAGATACTACCCCCATTGCCAGCGGCCGCAACAGCGAGGCCATGGATGTCGTTGTTCTGAAGGCGACTTATGGTGAGACATCTGCTAGCAATCGACGGCATGAAGCAGGGGTTCTCGTCGATCGCGTGCGCTGTTGCCGTGCTGATGACGGTGCTGGTGCGTGCGGCGATAGCCGAGCTATCGTTCGTCACGCGTACCGACTTTCCCGCCGGCCCGGCGCCCGGAGCACTGCAGGCTGGGCGGATAAATGCCGATGCCCTCGCCGACATCATTGTGGCCAACGAGAACGGCTTCTCCATTCTTCTTGCATCTGCGCCTGGCATGTTTTCAACGCCCCTGTCGGTGCGAACGCATCTGTCTCCTGGTTCCATGGCGGTGGCCGATTTCGACGGCGACGGACACTTGGACGTTGCCTATGTGAGTAATCTCGAACCGCTGGTACAGGTGCAACGTGGCGACGGCGCGGGCGGGTTCGGGTCGCCACAGCGCTTCGAGGCTGGCCGGAGACCGTACGCCATCCTGGCGATTGACGTGAACAACGATGGGCATCCTGACCTCATCGTCGGCTCGGTCGAAGGTCTCGCGGTGCTCCTCGGTGATGGGCACGGCGGGTTCGCGCCGACGCGCCACATTGATGCCGGCATTTCCACCCGCGTCCTGGCCGCCGGTGATTTCAACCGGGACGGCAAGATCGATCTGGCCCTCCTCGACACTGATGGCGAGGACATCGGCATATTCGCGGGCGACGGCGCCGGGGGTTTCGAACCCCTGGTGACCTCCAGAGCGGGGCTCCGACCACGCCGCGTTGTGGCCCACGACTTCACCGGAGACGGCAACCTGGATCTGGGGCTCTTGGACGAAAACGGCTTCTCGATTCTCGTCGGAGACGGAACGGGTCAATTTGAGACCCGCCCGCACATCATCCGAAACGCCAACTTGCGCGCCATTGCGGTCGGCGACTTCAACCGAGACGGCCACAGCGACGTGGCGCTGCTCGACAGCCGGCAGTGTAGTGTAACCGTGCTGTTCGGTGACGGTCACGGTCGGTTTCAGAAAGGCCCGGCATTCGCCATAGGCACCGGCGGCGTGGACTTGCTGGCCGTGAGTGTTGCCGGTGACGGAGTCGTTGATCTGGTCGCCAGCAATCGGTTGACGGACACCGTCACGCTGCTCAAGGGGGACGGCAAGGGGCACTTCACTGGCGCACCGATTCTGGATACGGGCGCCCGTCCCGTGGCCGTGGCGATCGCCGACTTCAACGCCGACCGGCACCTCGACATGGCCATCATCGACCAGGACGCCGACGCCGTGGAGGTGTTCCTCGGTGACGGGCACGCCAACTTCAGCCGTGGACCCGGCATCCGGGTTGGGCGGCAACCCCGCGCCATTGTCACGGCGGACTTCGACGGTGACGGGCGTCCCGACATCGCGGTAGCTGATTCCGCCGCCGATGACGTTGCGGTGCTGCAGGGAGACGGCACCGGCAATTTCGCCTCCCCGCTCTTCATTCCAGTCGGCATGGCCCCAAGCGCCGTCGTGAGTGCGGACTTCGATCACGACGGGCATCCGGATCTCGCCGTCGCCAACACCATATCCGACAGCGTATCCGTACTGTTCGGCGACGGGCGCGGGCGGTTTCCGCGTGTGCAGAACTTTGCCGTCATCCGGCAGCCCACCTTTCTGATGACGGGCTTCATGAACAATGACCACCGCATCGATCTGATCGTCGGCAACCAGCAGGACGAAAAAGTCTCCATCCTGCGTGGCGAGCCCGGAGGTTTGGCCGCCGCAACGGTCGGTGAGATGGGAACGACGGTCCGTCCGCTGGTCTCCGAGGACTTCAACGGTGACGGCCAGATCGACCTCGCCATCGCCGACGAGAGCCATGACCGGATCTCGATCCTGCTCGGAGCCGGCAACAACGCCTTCGGCGAGCCGATTTACTTTCCCGCGGGGCAGCATCCGTTCGCCATCGCGGCGGGTGATTTCAACGAGGACAAGCGCCTCGATCTGGCCGTGATCAATCGGGACTCGCATTCGGTTCTGCTGCTCCTCAACAACAGCAGCCGCAGCCCGGAACGGCCGGTCCCCCCATCGTCGACGCCCGCCGGTATACCGCGACAACCCAAGGATCCGTGGCCGCGCGCGATCCAGGCCTGGTAGCTTTGTCTTTACTTTCCCCTCGGCAGTTGGTCATAATCCGCGGCCCATGGGACTCAACGAGCAAGAGTTTTCCACCGAGGTCCACGCGTCGGTGGCGCAATGCTTCGCGACCATCACGGATTTCGAGAGCTATCCCAACTGGTTCTCGACCATCCAGCAGGCCAAGGTGCTGGACCGCCATCCCAACCGACTGGCGAAGCGCGTGGAATACCACATTGACATGAAGCTCAAGACCGTGCGCTACGTGTTGGAGTACGAGTACGTCAAACCCACGCAGCTCACGTGGAAATCCGTGGACGGGGACATCGAGGCCATCGAAGGGCGTTATCTCTTTGAAAAGCTCGGTCCGTCCTTGAGCCGGGCAACATGCCGGCAAGCCATCACCCTGGGCTTTTGGGTGCCCGGCCCCCTGCGCTCATTGATCGAGCAGCAAGCCTTGAAGCAATCCGTGCTGGAGTTCAAGGCCGCCGCCGAGACGGCGGCGCGGAAGAAGTAACGGACGGCGCATGGCCTATAGCTGAGGGCTCATGGCCTGAATCTGTTGCGATACGCCATAAGCCAAGAGCCATAAGCGGCACGTCAGCGCCTGTACGTGCCCATCAACTCCGCCTGGGCAAGAACATGCCCTTCGATGGCGCGGAGCACGTCGGCCTTCGTTGCGCGTGGTTTCAAGTTGGTAGGCGCATCAAGCGCGTACAGTTTAAAGAAGTAGCGATGCGGCTTGCCGGGCGGTGGACACGGGCCGCCATAGCCGGTCTTGCGAAAGTCATTGATACCCTGTTTGCCGCCGCCGGAGAGAGTGTCCGTGGTCGGAAGTCCCTCCGGCAGCTTGCTGGTGTCCGCAGGCAGGTCGTACACCACCCAATGCACCCAGGTCCCCACGGGCGCATCGGCATCGTCGGCGATGAGCGTGAAGCTCTTCGTGCCTGCCGTCGCGCCGTCCCATGCCAGCGCGGGCGAGAGATCAGCCCCTGCGCACGTATGCCGCCGCGGAATCTCCGCTCCCGTCTTGAAGGCCGAACTCGACAGTGTCATGGTCATAGATGCTCCTCCGATATTGGGGTGAGACAGAAACAGACAGAGAGACAGAGATAGCGACCGAGACAGAAACGCGGGGCAGTGCACGATTCCTTTCCCTCTCGATCTCTGTCTCGCCTCTCTATCTCCGAAGGGCAAGAGGCCTCGTTTGTGAAGCAGCCCTGAGAGCATACGTGCAATCTCGTCGCAGTGAGCCTACAGCCGTTCGTGGGCCGCATCAAGCAAGCGCCATAGTATGTTTTTGCCCTACTTAGGACACTCGGCGTCGTCGGCGTGGACCTGACACCGGAGATGCTGGCCGAAGCTGAGCGGCTCCAAGCGGAGCGCGCCGTGGCCAACGTCAAGTTCCGCGTGGCTGACGTACACCACTTGCCCTTCGAGACTGCGTGCTTCGACTTGATCACCTGCCGGCGCGCAGCGCATCACTTCTCCAATATTGCCGAGGCGCTGGGGGAGATGAGACGGGTGCTGCGCGTCGGCGGCCGGCTGGTGATCGATGACCGCAGCGTGCCTGACGATGACTTCGTGGACGCGTGTATGAATCAACTCGATCGCTACCACGACGCGTCTCATATCCGCGAGTATCGCCCCAACGAATGGAGGCAGATGCTCGAAACGGACAGTTTCTTGGTGGACACCGTTGAGCCGTACACGAAACACCAGCCGTTGACCTCTCTGACAAATGGCGTCTCTCCCGAAAACCTGCGCAAGATTCAAACCCGGTTAGACCATTTGAACGCTCGCCAGCGTGCGGCTTTGAATCTCGTGGAAATCGACGGGCAGCCGCACCTCAATCATTGGTACGTCTTGATCGCCGCGAAAAGGGCCTGATGAATGGCGCTAGCCCGCTCGTGAATACCCCCCGCTGCTCATCCGCTGGATTGGTTCAAGAAGCGTCACGTCACTAGTCAGTTCACCGTTTGCGCCAGTTCAGTGGCGCGGCGTCTAGCGTCTGTTCCGGCAAGGAAGCGCGGGGACAGGCCCTGCCGCACGTAGTGCCAGGTGGCATGCCTATTGCGTTTACACCCGAGCAGGAGCAAGCGCAGATGGGACCTATAAAGGCTGGGGAAGCCTCATTAATCAAGTTTCTCGTGCACAACGGCATGGTTTCAAGCGATGAGGCCCGGACGGCGGCCCAGGAGCTTGAGCGCCAAGAAAACGGCGCGTCGATCATCGACCTGTTGGAACGGAAGGGCCTCATCGTTGAAGAGCAAGTTGCTCAGAAGCTGGCAGATCGCTTACGGATTCCGCACGTCGATTTGCCCCCGGCCGTGGCGCTCAACCCGCTGTGATCGCCTTGGTTCGCGAAGAGCTGGCCACGCGCCACAAGGTCGTGCTGTTGCGCGCGGACCTGAAGAGCCTGATTCTCGCCACTGCCAATCCACTTGATCGCGACGCCTTGCACGCCATCGAGTTCGCGACGGGCCTGCGGGTCCATCCCGAGGTCGCCACACTGACGGCGGTACGCGATGCGATCGAACATGCCTATCACCTCGATGAAGCACTCAACCAGTATCTGCGCGGGGTCAACGACGAGAACGAAGTCCCGGTCGCTGACCTCCCGGACGAACCCGTAGACGTCAAGAGCTTGTTGCGGGGGACCGAGATTCCTCCGGTAGTCAAGTTGTTGAACTTGATCCTGCTCGAGGGCATCCGCTCAGGCGCCAGTGATGTCCATATCGAGGCGGATGTCGCACTGGTGCGGGTGCGCCTGCGGATCGACGGCATCCTCGAGGAGTTTTTCCGCTTGCCGAAATGGGTACAAGACCCACTGCTCGCCCGATGCAAGGTACTCGCCAAGCTGGACATCACCGAACGGCGCGTGCCTCAGGATGGCCGCATTCACCTGCGTTTCCGCGAGCGCATGATCGACCTGCGCGTATCGAGTCTTCCGACGTAATACGGGGAAAAGGTGACACTGCGTATCCTCGATACAGGCTCGGCGCCCACGGGACTTGACCAGCTCAAAATGTCTCCCCGGGACCTGCAGTGTATCCGTCAGGCGATTGCGCGACCGGAAGGAATGGTCCTTGTGACCGGCCCGACCGGCAGCGGGAAAACCACCACGCTCTATGCCATGCTTGCCGAGACCGTTTCGCCGCAGCGCAATGTCGTCACCATCGAGAACCCGATCGAGTATCAGCTCGCGGGCGCCAACCAGGTGGAGATCAACGAGAAGCAGGGGCTCACCTTCGCCGGCACGCTGCGTTCGATACTGAGGCAGGACCCGGATGTAATCCTGGTCGGTGAGATCCGCGACAACGAGACCGCAGAAATCGCGCTACGCGCATCGCAGACTGGGCATCTGGTGCTCAGCACGCTGCACACAAATGACTCCGTGTCGGCCATCACCCGCCTCATCGACATCGGCATCGAGCCGTACATGCTGGCATCCTCCCTGCACCTGATCGTGGCGCAGCGCCTGGTGCGGCTAACGTGCGAGCGCTGTGCTGAGCCCTATGAGCCCGAGCCGATACAGCTGCGCGCCCTAGGAATATCGGGATTGGAGCACCAGTTCCGGCGGGGCGTCGGATGTAGCTCCTGTCGGAAATCGGGTTACGTGGGGCGGCGGGGCGTCTACGAGGTGATGCAGATCACGCCTCCGGTCGCGAAACTGATCGAGTCGAAGGCTTCGGAGGCCACCATACGGGCGCAGGCGCGTCAAGATGGCATGAAGTTGCTACCCGAGCATGCGGTAGAGATCCTCCGCAGCGACGCCACCACCCCAGAGGAGGTTCTCCGGGTAGTGGATATCGCTGAAGAAGAAACAGAAGCAAAAGGGCTCAGTTGCCTCAATTGCGGCCGCGCCGTCGAAGAAGCGTTCAGCATGTGCCCCCACTGCGGTACACCGTTGCAGTGCAAGTGCGGCAAGCAGCTGCAACCCAATTGGCAGATTTACCCGTTCTGTGGCGTCCCCGCGAGCCGCACGGACGCCACGGCACCCAGGGCTCCAGCGCCGCAAGCCCCTGTGCCTCCAGCCGCAACACCGCAGGCACCAGAGAGGACATCAGAAACGCGTCAATACCGGGCGCTGGTGGTCGACGATACGGCAGACTTCCGCCGGCTCATCAGTTTCACCCTGGAGCATAGCGGTCTCCCCGTGTCTGTCGAGACGGCGTCAAACGGCCGCGAGGCGATTGAAAAGGCACAAGCTGATCCGCCCGACTTCATTGTGCTCGATATCATGATGCCGGAGATGGACGGGTTTGAGGTGTGTGAGCGCCTGCGCGCGAACGTGCGAACCGCTTTCGTGCCCATTCTCATGCTGACGGCGCTAGACGACGCGGCCAATCGCGCGTGTGGTTTTCTCGCCGGCACCGATGATTACATCGGCAAACCCTTCGCGCGCGCCGAGTTGCTGGCGCGGGTACGCCGACTCATCGAGCGTACCTATGGCACCAGCCTACCGACGCGGACCGAGGTGACGCCCGGCGGACGCATGACCTCGCTGTCTGCAGCTGCCTGAGGACACCCCATGAATGCGGCTCACGCCACCGGGTCCACCGACATCAGCGACCTCGCCGACATCAGCGATGCCTCGATCATTGACCGAGACGCCATTCTGGAGCAATTCGGAGGCGATGTCGATTTTCTTCGCGAGGTCGTTCAACTCTTTATCGCCGCCTGTCCAAGGCGCTTGTCCGCCATTCACGAAGCCATTCTGGGCTGCAATACCACGGCGCTACAGATGGCGGCCCACTCCATCAGAGGATCGGCCAGCTACTTCGGCGCTCTGGCAGTAATGGCGGTCGCGTCTGATCTGGAGACGATGGGCCGAGAGGGCATCCTGCCCGATGCTGGCGAAGCCTGCGAAAAGTTGGAGCAGGAGCTCGCCCGCCTGAAGCAGGCGCTCGCCGCCCTCTTACAGTGCCCGTCGGAGAGCGCGCCGCAATCCCCATCCGTTCCTGAGGAAGTTCACGAAGAACTTCACAGGAAGACGGAGAGCAACTGAACGGAACGTGAGGTGCATTCCATGGAACCCGCAATTGATCTCCCTAATGCTCTTGAACGTCTCGACGACGATCGTGAACTGCTGCAGGAACTGGCGCAGCTGTTTCTGCAGGATTTGCCGCTACGGTTGGTCGATATCCGCAACGCCGTGGCGTCCCGTAATGCCAAGGCTTTACAGCAGAGCGCGCATGCCCTGAAGGGTTCGGCTGGCAACCTGGCGGCTGTCGCTGTCTTCGAGGTTGCAAAACATCTCGAACAAATGGGACGGGACGGTAACTTGACCGACAGCGACGAAGCGTATGCGGTACTGCAGACAGAGGTAGAGCGTCTGACAGCAGAGCTGGAGACTCTGGCAGCACCGTTATCGCACTAACCGAGGACCCCACCGGCGGCTTTAAAAGCCGCCACGGATCAGCTATCAGCATTCCAGCAATGGGAACGAAGCAAGAGGCTCGGACAGTACCGAGCCTCTTGTGGATTGAAGGATGCGCATCGCAATTATCGGCGCAGGGCCCGCAGGGCTTACTGCAGCCTACGATCTGAGCCGCCCGGCGGCGGCGGGCCACGGCGTAGGCGCACCGCATCAGGTAACGGTCTACGAGGCCGCGCCCGACGTCGGAGGGCTGGCCTCCGGTTTCAAGGCCCCGCACTGGGAGTGGACGTTAGAAAAGTTCTACCATCATTGGTTCGCCTCCGACGCCTCGATCCTCGGCCTGATCAAGGAATTGGGTTGGAGCGACCAGGTGCTCTTTCCGCGCCCCGTCACGGCGATGTACCACGACGGGAAGTTCTACGCCTTCGACTCAGCCTTTGCCGTGCTGCGTTTCCCGGGTATCCCGTTCGTCGACCGGGTGCGCTGCGGTGTGGTGGCCCTCTATCTGCGGCTCACGCCTCGTTGGCAGGCATTGGAAAAGGTCACGGCCGATGCGTGGTTGCGGAAGTGGCTTGGCCGGCGCTCGTACGACACCCTCTGGAAGCCGATGCTGGTCGGAAAGTTCGGCGAAGACAACCTGCCGGTGGTAAACATGGCGTGGTTCTGGGCGCGGATTCATGCGCGCACACCACGCCTGGGCACGTTCACGGGCGGTTTCCAGCGCTTCATGGATAAGTTGGCGGATGTCGTAAGAACACAAGGCGTCACGATCCAACTGAACCGTGCCGTGAACCGAATCACGCCGCGGCCCGACGGCACACTGCAGTTGGAAACCGATGGCGGCGCCGCGACGTTCGACGCCGTCATCTCCACGAGTTCCCCTGCCCTGATGGCCCGCATCGTGCCTGCGCTTCCTTCCGACTATGCCGAGAAGCTGCGCGCGCTCAAGTCCCTGGGCGCAGTGGTGCTCGTCCTGGCACTGGATCGGCCGCTGACGAAAGGCATCTACTGGCACAACCTCCCAAAGGACGCGGGCTTCCCCTTTTTGGCGATGGTGGAACACACCAACTACATGAGCCCGGAGCACTACGGCGGTGACCACATCATCTACTGTGGCGACTATCTCGACCCAACCCACGAATACTTCCACCTCTCCAAGGAAGAACTGCTAGAACGATTTCTGCCCGCGTTGACGCGTTTCAACCCGCAACTTGATCGCAGCTGGGTGAAGGCGACGTGGCTCTGGAAGACGGCGTACGCTCAGCCGGTGCCGTCGGTGAACCACTCGCGCAACATCCCAGCGATCCGGACGCCGGTACACGGACTCTACTTCGCCTCCATGAGCCAGGTATACCCCTGGGATCGCGGTACCAACTTCGCGGTGGAGATTGGACGTAAGGTCGCCCAGATGGTCATCAACGATCTCGCCACGCAGCGCAACGGCTAACACAGGCGCTACGGCTTCAGAGTTTGTACTCGGCTCGCACCCACCCTTCGTCGTTGCGGCGGAACTGACCGCCGAGAGAATTGGCGCGCCCGGCAATGAACAGGTAGCCGAGTTCGCCGCCGATGTGGTCCGTGAACTGATAGAAGACGCGAGGACGCAAGACGGAGTAGTCACTCTCGATCGCATGGATCGCAACCAATTGGGTCTGCACGGTGTCGGAGAGGAAGCTCTTGCGCAGATTTGCCAGCAAGCGCGTCTCGACATCCTTGATGAGCAAGTCGACGCTGTTGTGCAGTACGTCCGTCTGATTGACCTGGAACAGGAGCATATAGCCCTCATACACATAGTCGCCGCCGAGGCCCCACTCGGCGGAGTCGCGCACCACGAAGGACGGTGGCAGCTCCACCGGCGCACGCCCTCCCCCCCGAGCAAGCTGCGCAAGGGCTGCTTGAATGGGACCGGCCAGCGCCGCAGGATCAGTGATCAAGAGACGCAGATCGCGGCTGAACGGCCGGCCGCGCACGAAGGCCCCTTCGCCGCGTACGGTGAAGCGGTCGAAGGCATAAGCAAAATCCGCCCCCCACGAGTCGAGGTGGTGGAACTCCGGCGACAAGGTCGTCGTCGCGGACAGATCCTTTACCATCAGTGGGTTGGTAGGATTCTTTAGATCCGGGCGGCCAAACGCTTCAGCCGTCAAATTGAACGCCGGTTGCGCGTCGAAGCCGTGGAAGTAGTAGAGAGCCATATCGACGTCGCGAAGCAGTCCCGAATAGCGGAGTCCGATCTCGCTGTTCTCGAGACGCCAAGCGGGTGGCGGAATATTCCCCGTGCGAAAGCCCAGCGGTACGTTTAAGGCAGGAACAGGGCTGTTGCTCGGCAGTGGTATGCTGAAGGTGGTTGGAGGCACTGCGGCCGGTGGAAACCACCGCTCGACATCACAATGCGAGCTATTCCCTTGCACCGTACAGTTCGCCAGCGGAAAGCGAAAGGGAATGTACTTCGGTACCCACACGGCAGTCAGGCGGCTTTC
This sequence comes from Candidatus Binatia bacterium, assembly GCA_036382395.1. Lineage (NCBI taxonomy): Bacteria > Candidatus Binatota > Binatia (SeqCode) > Binatia bacterium. Next base: position 29,327 of record DASVHW010000003.1, read on the forward strand.
CGCCGGCAGGGCCGTTGCAGCAGGGAGGTAATACGATGCCTGCAGCGCCGGTACACCAATTTTCCGTTCTGCCTCCTCCTGCAAGAACAGATCGGCGTAGCCCAGGGGATTGATCAGGTCGTTGGGCTGGGTGCGGTCGAGTTTCCCCCAGGCGACCTTCTGCTTGCCGACGCGGAGATCGAGCGACGGCAGGAACACATCGAAGTAAGCCTCTTCAAAATCCACAGCCGGTGAGATGTCTTGGAAGACGTCGTCCCAGGAGTACAGGCCAGCCCGGTCAGACTTCAGGGTGGGCCCGCCATTGATGCCGAGGGTGGTTGAATCAAAACGTAGCCAGGGGGCCAGCGCGACCGCAGCACGCACGCGAAGCTGCTCAAGCGTCCGTTCGTGCGTGGTGGCGTGATTTTCCTCAACAACCTCGCGCACGCTGAGGGTCGTGTCCAGATCAACCTGGCGGCCTCCGATCGTAGTCTGGATCGGCCAGGCACTTCTCGCGGCGCACACCAGCGCGGCAATGGCGAACGCGATCTGCGCCGTCCTTACCCTTCGCATCGGTCCCTCCCCTCAATGGCCGGCATCCTCTAACTTGAATTACACCACCGTGCAAGATAATTGAGACTTATTGGCCCATCGTCTTGCGAGGTCGTCCATGCAACGAAACGATCTGCTCTCGAAAGGACTCGACAGTGACATCGCGGCGGCGCACACGCGCTTTCTGGCAGCGATGGAAAACCGCCTCCCGGCGATGAATTTGGAAACCAAAGAACGATACTTCGTCGTGCTCTCGTCGCTGGTGAGTAAGTTGGAATCCGACGGGAAAAGCATACGCGAGGTCCTACGGGAGATGATGGCAGAAGTGGCAGCCTACGTTTTCCAGGAGATCGGCACCTGGGGTTAAGGATCCCGTGGCCCTCGTTTCGACCTGGCGGAAAGGAAGTATGCGCCCGCGCATTGCACCCTCTTCGCCTTCCCGTACAATGCCCTCGTGAAATCCGCTTTTCTACCGCGCCTCGTGAATGGGCCCTTCGGCGACCCCGGTCTTCATGTAGCGCTACGTTGGCAGGGGACGGCTTTGCAGTTCGACCTCGGCCGTCTGGATCGTTTCCCAGCGGCGGAGATTCTGAAACTTACCCATGTGTTCGTATCGCACACCCACATCGACCATTTCATTGGCTTCGACCGGTTGATCCGGCTCTTCCTAGCCCGTGAGGCACGGATCGCGCTGTTTGGGCCACCCGGTATCATCCGCAACGTCAGCGGGAAGCTCGCTGGGTACACATGGAACCTCGTCGAGGGGTACCCTTTCGTACTAGACGTCCACGAAGTGCATCCTGACCGCGTCGAGCGCGTGCGCCTGCGCGCCGGCGACGCCTTTGCCATCGAACACACTGGCGATCAGCCCTTCACGGGTATCCTGCACGAGGATGCTGCGCTCAGCGTGCGGGCCGTTCATCTCGATCATCGCATTCCCTGCCTTGGGTTTGCGGTAACGGAGAAGACTCATTTCAACGTCCGCAAGGACGAACTCGATCGCCTCGGCATCCCAGCCGGTCCCTGGCTGACCCGCCTGAAGCAAGCGATCCGCACCGGCCAGGGAGACGATACCGTTATCACAGCGAAGTGGCTTACTGGTGGGCAAGAGCAGCGTGTCGATTTCGCCTTGGGCCAACTGCGCAGCCGACTGATCGTGGAAACGCCGGGCCAGAAACTCGCTTATGTCGTGGACGCGCTTTTCAGCAAACAGAACGTGGCACAGATCATTGCGCTCGCAGGCAACGCGGACCTCTTCTTCTGCGAATCGCTCTTTCTCGACGAAGACCGCGACCAAGCCCTGAAACGGCATCACCTGACCGCGCGCCAAGCGGGCACGCTCGCTCGGCTGGCAAATGTCCAGCGGCTAGAGACCTTCCACTTCTCACCGCGCTACGACGGCATGGCGGACCGCCTCTACGCTGAAGCGGCGGCCGCATTCCGCGGGGAGATCGCACCAGATGAACCGGTCTGACTGTCGTGAGTGGTGATGGTGAATCGCGCCGGACAGCATCAAATGGCCCTGTCTGACAACGAACGTGCGTTCGCCGAGCACCGCCGTGTCGCCCGCCTGGCCACTGCGGATGCCGCAGGGACCCCGCACGTCATTCCGATCTGCTATGCGCTGATCGGCAACTGCATTTATTTCGTCATTGACGAGAAGCCCAAGCGGACCCGGCACGGGCTGAGGCGTTTGCGGAATATCGCCGAGAACCCGCGCGTGGCTCTCGTAATCGACGAGTACGATGAAGACTGGAGCCGTTTGGCTTTCCTACTCGTCCAAGGTCACGCCGCAACGGTCACCGACGGGGAGGAATACGCCACCGTTCTGGACCGGCTCCGCAGTCGGTACCCGCAGTACCAAGCGATGCCCCTGCTGTTGGCTACGCACCCCATGATTCGTATCACAGCGAAGCGCCACCACATGTGGCGCGCGCTCCCCGGAGGCGGAGCGGAACGGGAGAAATGAGCATGCTGCCGAATTTGCTGCGCAGATGATGACCGACCTTCCGCTGCTCGGAATCGATCCCGAACGGTCACGTTTCCAGCGCCTTGGTGATGGTATCGGCAATGGTGCGAACGTGGCCGATACCAAGAATGTAATTCCCCGGCTGCGCGAAGATTTCCGACGCAACGGCATCGATAGCGTGCCATTCGGCGGGACAGAGGCGCAACTCCTGTTCCAGCCGTTCGACAGCAGGCGAGTTGGCGATGAAGTCACCGACGAACATGATATCCCTGATGAAGCGTTCCTGCTCAAGCCCAAAGTAGGCCTCAAACGTACCCAGCTGCACGCGGGTCCAGGCATGCCGATGTAAACCCGGCCGGAGCTGCCGCTGCCGCAACCAGCGGTCACCACGGAATTCATGCGTGGCCGTCGCGCGGATTGCTTGTTCCTCGAGCGCCGTCAGCGTGTGCGGTTCAAGGGTCAGATTGAATTGCTTCTCGTAACCACGTCGCAGGAGTTCGCCGACCTCTTCGGTGCTCAGCGGCCTGCGCAACTCGCGCTCGAGGCACGTGGTGTCATGCGGCATCAGCATCTCCGCCTTGACGACACCGTTGCGGTCGACGGCTTCGAGCAGTACCGGCAAGAGGCTGAAGTCACGGCGCACGGCCAAGATCGCTTCGAACAGCATCGCGCCGGAGCGATGCGTTTCGAAAGAAACCAGCCCCATAACCCGCCGGCTCACGGTGATGAAGTCACGTCCGGGGTAGAAGGCTTCCGCACCAGCCAGCTTGCACGCTTCCAGAATGCCACGCACATAGCGATTGAGGACCTGGTGGGGCGCTAACGCCAAGGGATCGGCAGAGAGGAGTGCCGAGCGATATGGCAACGCGAGGGCCACGCCCACGAACCCGTCCCCGAAGGGGACGACGCGCCCGCCGCTGTGGCGGCGGAACAGTCGAGGTCCATCATCCGGGATCTTCTCAGCGGGTGCGACGTGATACCGTCCGAGCGAAACGATATCGCCTGGAACGTCGTACACCCGCAAAACACCGGTACGCAAACGAGATGGGTGCGTCACCACCTGCAGGAAATGCGCGTCCTCCGCCAAGCTGATCTCCGGGAGGAGCCGTGGCTGCACGAGGAAATCGAGCGTGCGCATCGCACTGAGGTGCAATCTGCTCGTGAGTCGTGCTCGGGCGACTTCGTCGCCCGCCCTGAGCACGAATCACGAGGGCGATTCACGGACTGTTCTCAGCTGGGAGCTGCCAACCCTTTTCGCGGCAGTTGTCACAGATCGGAATCGTCGTGCGTCTGCCGTTGCCTTCAATCAGAACTCCGTGAATGAGTTCCGTCGAAAGCGTCTTGCCGCAGGCCGTGCACTGGCCCACCAGCGTCTTGTTTTCCTTTGCCTTCTCGCTCGGCATGGCGCGGACAGCTACGACTCGGCTTCCACGAGAACGGTTACCTGCGCATCGATGCCCACCCCGAGGTGAACCGGCACCACGTGTTCACCGACCGATTTGATTGGCTCTTCCAAGCGGATGCGGCGGCGCTCGACCGTAAATCCCTGCGTGGCCAATGCCCTCTCGATATCCAGATTGGTCACCGAACCAAAGAGTTTGCCTTCCTCACCCGCACGGGTTTTGATCGTCAGGCGTACTTTGCTCAGCCGGTCGGCAGCAGTCTGCGCCTGGCGGCGGTCACGCTCGCCCTTGTCGGCAGCCAGGCGTTTCTGATGTTCTAGAACATGGACGTTCCGTGTGTCGGCAACGGCCGCTAGGCCCCGTGGCAGCAAAAAGTTACGTGCAAATCCTGGCTTAACCTTTACGACGTCTCCGACACTGCCGAGGTCAGCAACATCTTCACGCAAAATCACTTCCATATTTCTGTCTCTCCTATTCGCCGTCCCCCGGAATCTGGATGTCCGCGGGGCCGACGCTCAAGCGCCGGAAGTTTCCCCACAAATCGAAGACCCCGAGAGCAAGGACGATCCCTGCCACGATGTGCTGAACGGCGATCAGCAGGTACCCGGCGACGCGGACGCCGCGAGGCAACCGAAAGCGTTCCAGGAAGTAACTAACGATTGCGAGTCCTTGACAAAAGTAGCAACCCAGTAAGACGATGAAGATGTTGCGCGCTACCAAAGCGACCGGACGCACGGGAAGGAACATACTGAAACCGGTCGCAATGAGCGCCCAAATCAAGGCGTCTGGCGTGCGCCACAGGCGGAGGTCGACGTCGTGTAAGGTGTCGGTCCAGCGCCGCAGCAATACGAGGTTCGCGATCATCATAAGCGCCCCACACAGCATCACCAATGCTGGCAGGACCTCGATCAAGCCGGTCACGACCAAGTCACGCTCCGCCTTAACCGCAGCGAGGCTACTGTCGGACACGCCAACAGACCCGTAGGTCGAGAGCGCCAAGTCGACGCCGTGGGCGAGTTGTTGGCGGACCATGTCGGCCAGCACCGTGAGGTTGCCATAGGCCAGAAAAGTCGAACAAAGGAGACCCGCCGACCATGCAACCATTCCGGCCAGGACGGTTCGCTCAACCGCCCAGCCGCGCCGGAATCCAGAAGCCATACTGCACGCCGGCAGGCCAAAGAGAAGAAGCAGGCTCGCAGCCGCGTCCACTCCGAGGACAACGCTCACAACCCCTTCCGTCAGGAGCAGCCAGAGAACGCATGCCGCCGGCGCGTCCGTGGCAAGTACGAGTCCGGGGAGTGGGACCAGAAAAAGGAGCGGTGACGCGAACGGGGAGAAGGACACCCCGGCGGCATACAGCCCGCCGCTGAGCGACACCGCGAGTCCAAGCTTAAGAGCAAAGGGCGTGAGGTGTGCACCCGGGGAAACGGGTGCAGAAACACACTGCATCAGACATGCACCGTAGTAAACGGAAGGAGTGCCACAGCACGCGCCCGTTTGATCGCCGTCGTCAGTCGCCGTTGATGCTTGGCGCAAGTGCCCGTGATCCGGCTCGGAACGATCTTCCCGCGCTCGGTGATAAAGCTCAATAGAGAGCGCGTATCCTTGAAGTCGATGCTACTATCTTTATCGGCGCAGAACCGGCACACCTTTCGGCGCACTGGCCCGCGGCGCCGGAACGCAGTCTTGTCATCGGCCGCCGGCCGGCCCCGTCTAGCGCCGCTTTTCCCGGGTGCCATAATTAGCTCCCCTGCCCTGGAGTAGAAGCCTGCTCCGGCCCTGTCGCCGCCTGTGCTCGGCGCCGGGGGCGTCGCGCGACCTCTCGCTTCTCGGCCATCCGCACGGAAACAAATCGCAGAAATTCATCTGAAAGCTTCATGGATCTCTCCAGTTCCATTACCACTTCCGGCCGCGCCGCATATTGCACCAGCACATAAGTGCCCCGGGGCTGCTTTTGAATCGGGTAGGCCAAATCACGCATGCCCCAATCTTGCAGGTCTATCACTTGCCCCTGCATGCCCTCAATGAGCCGGCGCACCCGGTCGATGGTCTCGCGCACCTGGGCATCCGGCAAATCCGGGTGCAGGATAAACAACGTCTCGTATCGATGCATCTATTTCCTCCCAACTGATTCAGCCGGCGCCAGCGGCCCCTCAGGCGTGCGGACGTTAAACGTATTCATCGCTCGTTCCTCACCCTCAGCGACGATGCATTCCACGGCGTCCGCCGCCCGTGTGATGGCTGCGGCGATGGTTTCACGCTCCTCGTCGTTGAACTTCGACAGCACGTAGGTGATGGCATCCTTCCCGGGCGGCCGACCCACGCCAATCCGGACCCGCACAAAGTCTTCTCCGTAACACTCGACAATCGAACGCAGCCCACGGTGGCCCGCCGTGCCGCCGCCTCGTTTCACTCGAATGCCACCTAGCTCCAGATCGAGATCGTCATGCACCGCAACCAATTGCGTGACGTCAACCTCCTGCCCTGCACCAACCAGCGCTGGACCGCTCATGTTCATGTACATCTGCGGTTCGATTAACGCAACGTGTTTGCCGGCCACAACGCCCAGGACGATACGCATTTCATGTCGTGCCGGTCCGAGCGACAATCCCCATCGCCATGCCAGTTCTTCGACCACAGCGAACCCGACATTGTGGCGGCTGCCGGCGTACTCCTGCCCGGGGTTGCCAAGCCCGACAACCAGGTGCATCGATCGCTAGGATGCCCCGCCTTTCTTTTCCGTTTCTGCTTTGGCCACCTCCGGCGCCGGGACGCCTTCGGGCAACGCTCCTTCCGCCGCAGCCGCAGCCTCCTCGACCTTGACCTCTTCCACCGTCGGCGGCAGCACCGTCACCAGGGTGGCGTCGGTATCGAAGCAGATCCGGACCCCGGCTGGGGCCGACAGTTGGCTGATGTGGACAGCGTCATGAATATTGAGTCCGCTCACATCGACGCTGATGAACTCGGGGATGTCACCCGGCAGGCACTCCACCTCCACGTCACGTTGCACCGGCTGCAAAATGCCGCCGAGCGCCACGCCGGCTGCTTTCCCGGCAAAATGGAGCGGCACACGCAGGCGGAGTTTCTCCGTCATGTCAACTTCGTAAAAGTCGGCGTGCAGCACCGCACCGGTCACCGGATGGTACTGAGCTTCCTTCACCAAGGCCACCTTGTTGCCAATTTCCTCAGCGTCAGAACGCAAACGAATGAGGTGCGAACCTTCGAGCGATGAGATCTTCTCCAAGAATTCCCTGGCATCGATCGCAATCATGGTCGTTTGCCGCTTTGGTCCGTAAAAAATGGCCGGCAACGTTCCTTGCTGGCGCATCTGTCGCGCCGGACCTTTCCCGGTCCTCGATCGCAGTTCCGCACTCAACTCAACCGTTTCCATATTCAACTCCTGTTACGTCGAAACTCCAACGTGTTACACAAAAAGCGAACTGATTGACTCCTCGTCGTGGGTGCGCCGGATGGCTTCACCGAGGAGGTGGGCCACGGACAAAACCTTGATCTTCGAGCACGATTGCGCGCGTGGGGAGAGCGGAATCGTGTCGGTAACGATCAACTGGGTCAGCGCCGATTGCTCGATGCGCGTGATGGCCTCCCCGGAGAGCACAGGATGCGTGCAGCACGCCATCACCGCGCGCGCGCCGCTCTCCTTCAATGCAGCCGCGGCGGCCGCCAACGTACCGGCGGTATCGACCATGTCGTCCACAAGGATCGCCGTACGACCCCGAACTTCACCAACGATATGCATCTCTGCCACTTCATTGGCTCGGGCGCGACGCTTGTCAATGATCGCCAGCGCCGCATCGAGATGTTTGGCGAACGCACGGGCTCGCTCCACGCCACCCGCATCCGGGGAGACGACGCTCACGTCGTCTTGATTCAGGCGTTGACGGACGTACGGGAGCAAGACCGGAGTGGCAAAGAGATTGTCCACTGGAACGTTGAAAAAGCCCTGGATCTGGCCGGCGTGTAGATCCACCGTAAGAACCCGTGAGGCGCCGGCAGTCGTAATCAGGTCCGCGACGAGTTTCGCGCTGATCGGCACGCGGGGGGCGACTTTCCGGTCTTGGCGGGCATAGCCGAAGTACGGGATCACAGCGGTAATGCGCTTTGCCGACGCACGGCGGAACGCATCAAGCATGAGGAGGAGTTCAATGAGGTTGTCATTTACCGGCGTGCAGGTGGATTGGATGACAAACACATCGCCGCCGCGCACGTTCTCGTCGATCTCGACCAGGATTTCACCGTCACTGAAGCGGCGCACATCCGCGGCCCCTCGCGGCACGTTCAGGTACGCGCACACGGCACTGGCCAGCTCGGCATTAGAATTACCTGCGAAGACTTTGATCTCGTCTTTCACTTGTTCGCCTAAAAAATATCCATCAACGTATACTGGGCGGGAAGGATTCGAACCTTCGATACCGGATCCAAAGTCCGGGGCCTTACCGCTTGGCGACCGCCCATCAACATCCTACAACTGGTGACATGGCCAAGGTCTCAACCGGTTCCGCCCACAAGCCCAGCTGGCGCAGCCGTATCGCCGCGTTTCGTGCCGACTCGAGATCTCGCCACACCCCGAAGACTGCTGCACCGCTCCCGGTCATGAGCGCACCCACTGCACCCTCTTTCATAAGCCGAGCCTTCAGAGACAACACTTCGGGATGAATTTGCGCCGCTGCCTCTTCGAGATCGTTCACCAGCAATTCCGGACTCAGCCCGTGACCACTGACGAATTCGAGGATGTTACTGACCCCTGCTGGTCTTGTCAATGAAACGTTCACGCGGGAATAGACCAATTGGGTGGAGAGGGAGTATCCATCCCAGCATATCACCAGCGATAGACGGCGCGGAAGGCTCAGCGGAGTTATCCGTTCCCCAACTCCCTGGACTCGCGCCGGGCATCCGTGCACAAAAAACGTCACGTCGGCACCGATTTGGGCACCTAACTCACCCAGTTCGGCGGTTGCCAACGGCCCACCGAGCAGGCGATTCAGCGCCAGCAGTACAGCAGCACCGTCGCTGCTACCACCACCCAATCCACTCCCAACCGGAATGCGCTTGCGGAGGTCGATATCCACCGAGACTGCGCGTTTGACACGCGTCAAGAACATCGCAGCGGCCCGATACGCGAGGTTAGTCGGACCTCCTGGGGCATTTCCCGAATCTGAACTGACCCGAATGCTCTGCTCCGGGTCGGCCCCACGGGCAGCGGAACCTACCTTGACAGTCAACTCATCGTATAAGCTGATCGGCACCATCAACGAATCAAGCAAATGGTAGCCGTCGGTGCGGCGTCCGACAACGCGCAAGCACAAGTTGACCTTTGCCGGGGCTAGGAGTCGCTCTTCACGGTACATTCTGATCGCTGCTGTTCCTCGCACTCAGCAGAAATGCCGATCGCGCTGAGGCACGCTGAAGCCTTCGTTGATCATCCACCCACGTTCTGGTAGATGATTGTGTATCTGTCATCCGCCCCCGTGGTGAAAAGGATATCACACAGGTCTCCGGAACCTGTAGTCCGCGTTCGATTCGCGGCGGGGGCATCCTTCTTCATACCGACTCACCGTCAATAAAGTCACCTTGATTTTGATATGACCTTCCGATAGAGTCACTTGTTGTGGTTGGGTGGGTTGCTTGCGACCGGCCCTTGGCAAGGAGGTGGAGATGGAGTTCCCGAAATGCCTCAAGTGCAACAATGGAGTGTTAATTCCGCTGTCTGACTACGGACAAGAAGGGGCTTCCGTCCTTTTCAAGGCTTGGGTCTGCATAAACCCCGACTGCGGCTTCTCGCTACGGGTTGACAAGGGTGAAGTCAGTTACGGCAAGAAGATCGAACACAAGCACTAGTTCAAGCGCGTGTTGGCGCGCCTGAATCTCCGGTTCTGGCACGGTAATCACAAGCGTAAACAATAAAGGGCTCAGCGATATCGCTGAGCCCTTTTCCTTTTATATAGATCCGGCGGCGTCCTACTCTCCCACTGAGCGACCCAGTAGTACCATCGGCGCTGGAGGGCTTAACTGCCGTGTTCGGGATGGGAACGGGTGTGTCACCTCCGCCATAGCCACCGAAAAGCGAATGCGTTCACAATTGCATACGGGCATCTGGAAAAGCAAAGAAAGCACCTTGGTAGGAACGACAAAAATAGTGGTCAAGCCGCACGGCCAATTAGTACCGGTAAGCTCCACGCATTGCTGCGCTTTCACACCCGGCCTATCAACCTCGTCGTCTTCGAGGGGCCTTTAGGGGCCTTACGGCCCGGGATACCTTATCTTAGGGTGGGCTTCCCGCTTATATGCTTTCAGCGGTTATCCCGTCCGCACATAGCTACCCGGCGATGCGGCTGGCGCCACAACCGGAACACTAGCGGTGCGTTCCTCCCGGTCCTCTCGTACTAAGGAGAACTCCCTTCAAGTATCCTGCGCCCACGGCGGATAGGGACCGAACTGTCTCACGACGTTCTGAACCCAGCTCGCGTGCCACTTTAATCGGCGAACAGCCGAACCCTTGGGAGCTACTCCACCCCCAGGATGTGACGAGCCGACATCGAGGTGCCAAACCTCCCCGTCTATGTGAACTATTGGGGGAGATAAGCCTGTTATCCCCGGCGTACCTTTTGTCCGATTAGCGATGGCCCTTCCATACGGGACCACCGGATCACTATGACCTGCTTTCGCACCTGCTCGAGCCGTCGCTCTCGCAGTTAAGCTCTCTTATGCCATTACACTCAACGGCTGGTTTCCACTCAGCCTGAGAGAACCTTCGCGCGCCTCCGTTATCTTTTGGGAGGCGACCGCCCCAGTCAAACTACCCACCATGCAGTGTCCCACACCCGGTAAGAGTGATGGTTAGAAGCCAAGAATCACAAGGGTGGTATTTCAAGGTTGGCTCCATGCGAGCTAGCGCCCACACTTCAAAGCCTCCCACCTATCCTACACATGAAATCCCTAGATTCACTGCAAAGTTATAGTAAAGGTGCACAGGGTCTTTCCGTCCTGCCGCGGGTACTCGGTATCTTCACCGAGAGTGCAGTTTCGCTGTGTTTGTGGTCGAGACAGCTGGGAAGTCGTTACGCCATTCGTGCAGGTCGGAACTTACCCGACAAGGAATTTCGCTCTAGCTGTTACTAACCAGGCTTCCCTAGGCACTACCTGGTTTGAACTGGTCACGCAGACCAGCGGGTCGATCATTTCTGTCGACCTCTGCATGTCGCCATGCAGAACGGACTGTATCTTCGCCTCTCACGAGGCGGTTGGCGTACAGTCGC
>DASVHW010000004.1 GCA_036382395.1 Candidatus Binatia bacterium
ATCTGAAGGGGAAGCAGGTGGCCCGGGAGTACATTGCCGCGGCCATGAAGGATGGCAGCGCCTGGGTGGAATACTATTGGTACAAGCCCGGACATAATACGCCTGCCCGTAAGCTTGCCTACGTGCGGAAGGTCCAATCAGAACAGGATATTTATATCGTCGGGTCGGGCGTCTACATGGAATAGTAAGCCCTCAGCTGTCAGCGATCTGCCGGAAGAGCTCAACTTTACTACTACGAAGGAGAATGGGACATGAAAAGAATCTTGGTGGCAATGGTTTTGACTTTGTCGGCAACAATCGTTTTCGGTCAGCCAGTGGCCTCCGGTTTACGCCGCGAGGGACCCTTTAGCCCGCCACTCAGCGGCGCTCATCGATGATCGTCTCCGATACCGCTTGCCCTGAACTGCGACCGGCTTCCAGCCGCGATACGGCGCAAGGTCAGTGACCGGTGCCGGGATGCGGCAGATTACGCCGGCTACCAAGAGCCTTTGGTCCAATTCGTCTTCGGTCGATTGGGTTGGTGTCGGTGTTGGCCACGCCTCCAGCCGGCTGCGTAGTTCCTGTCTCTCAGCGGCAGTCAACGCGCGCACCTCCTCCAGCACCCGTTCGAGATTCTCACTCTGCATCAACTATTCTCCTACTCACGCATTGGTCGACAAACGGAAGGCTCGTGCTTCGATAGGCACGTCCTGAGCCCTATGGGTCCTTCGCACATAGGCGCTCCTTCTTTTCTCGTCGCAAGTGGTGCTTCTCCCAGCGCAGAAAACGTTCCCAGTCTGCTTGGATGTTGAACGTGTACCGCGCAGGCGCCATGCGGCGTGATCCCCGGTTCGACGTGCAGGCTCGTTCGATCATGTGGTCGCCTGCGATGTGGTGCCGCCGTATTTGAGAGGGAGCGCTGGGAATGGCCCTTGTTTCAGGCGCTGGCGCGCCGGAGCCCTGGCGACGCAACGAAGTTTCCGCCCACTGCCCGTCGAAGCACGTTTCCGCACCGACCTGCGACTCTTTAGGTTTAGGTCGAACCTTCGAGTGTCTGCAACGCCGCTTCATCCCACTCGATCACGAAGGCGTTGTTCGGCTCCTCGTATCCAGCCGGCAGCTCACCTCGTGCGTACCCGATCGCGCGGTAGGCGCGCAGACGCCTTTCAAACATGCGGACCAGCATCGGAACCTCACGGTCGACGTAGTCGAAGATGCGCACCTCCTTCTTACCCGGACTCATCCGGTGAAGCCTTCCAGCGTACTGCACCAGCGTGCCCTTCCACGACACGGGCAGGGCGAGGAACAGCGTGTCAAGTCGGGCGTCATCGAATCCCTCCCCAATGTATCTTCCGGTCGCGAGCACGAGCCGCTCCTGGTCAGACGGAATCGCGGCGAATTGCGCTGCCGCTGCGCGTCTCTGTTTCGCACCCATGCCACCCCGCAGAACCACGAGGTTCCGCGCCGCTGGGCGCAACTGCCCCGCAAAATATTCGAGATGGTCCCTCCGCTCCGTGAGCAAAATCGGTGACCGGCCCTCTTCGAGGGCGTTGAGAACATCGTTGACGATAAACCGGTTCCGCGGTTCGTTGATGGTCATCGCGCGATAAAGATCCTGAATCGCCGTATGTTGGCCCTCACCGGCGAATCGGAAAAGCGTTTCACGGACGATCAAACGGTGCTCGAACGGCCGCCGCACAGCTTGGTGCTTCGGATCGATTGCAAAGCGGACGGGTCCCAGCTGCATCTCGATAATCGGATGATGCCCGTCGCGCCGTTGGGGTGTGGCGGTCAGGCCGGTCACGTACTTGGCTTTGACATTGGACAGCACACGTTCAAACGAAACCGCCGGGACGTGGTGGCACTCATCTACGATCACGTGCCCGTACGTCGCGACGATGTCGTCCACTGCATCGCCGTGCACGAGGCTTTGCAGCATGGCCACGTCGAGTCGGCCGTTCGGTGTGCGCTTTCCACCGCCGATTCGACCAATGGCTTTGGCATCGATCCCGAGGAACAGCGAAAGCTGCGCCACCCACTGGTCGAGCAACGGTTGGCGATGCACGAGAATGAGCGTACTGCGTGCCCGTTGAGCCGCCAGGTACGTTCCGACGACTGTCTTTCCGACCCCGGGCGGGGCAACGAACACCCCGGCATCATGAGCGAGGAGCGCTCGTACGGCACCTTCCTGTACCGCTGTCAGTTGACCCTCGAACTGGACCTCCAGGGGAGTACCGATCACTTGCTGGTCATCAACAAGCAGATTGACGCCATATTCACGAAGAAGATCTTCGAGGGGCGACAGGCAACCGCGTGGAAGCGTGACGTGCTCGACGAGATCTTCGGCGCACGCGATCACGCGCGGGGTGAGCGCTGTGGACAGGCGCATGCTCTGCTTCTTGTAGAACTCCGGGTTCTGAAACGCGGCGAGCCGTTTGATCTGGTTGAGCAGTGCCGAGGGTAGACCGGATTTCTCGACGAAGATCCTCTGTGCGATCACGGACCGAACGGACTGTGGCAATGGTCCGAGAATGTCCCGATGTCGCAGCCTGCCGGACGGAAGGCGCATCCACGGGGTACGGCTGTCCTCATCGTCGCCAAGGTCGGCAGCACGCACTCCGACGACCAGTCCCTTCCTTGCGGCTTGAGCAGCGATGTCCTCCACCGTTGACGGCAAGATGCGCTCAAGCTCTCCGAGGTAGGCCCACTGGTCTGGGCACGGCTTGAATTGATCATCCAAGAAAACCGTGTTGCCCCGCTGCCGGGGGTCACGCTGGAGTGGCAGGGCGATGAGATTGCCAAACCCTCCCCGCGGCATCGTGTCCTGGTTGGGAAACAGCCGGTCGTAAGACTGCATGCTGAGCTGATGACGCCTCGCCATCGTTTCGGTGAGGAGGTAACAGCCCATCTTGCGAGCGGTGCTTGCGGCTATGGGCGCGGCGAAGAAGAACCATACGTGAGCGCCGTTGCCGGAACGGGATCGCTCCACTGCAGCAGGAATGCCGATGTTCCGGCAGGTGTCTACAAAGGCTGCCGTGTCGTCGACCCACTCCCGCTTGTCGAAATCGACGGCGAGCAACCAGCACATCTCGTCCTCGAGCAGCGGATAGACGCCGACCACGTGTCGACCCTGCAGATGATCGAGGATGAGTTGGTCCGTTACTGGCAGAAAGGCTTGATGTAAGCACTCGCCGCACTTCACGCGGGGTTTTTCGCACATGCCGCGCACCCACTCGTTCGCACACGCGGGCGCATATCCTTTCTTGCCAGTCCGCGAGTTCTCCCACAGCTGCGGGTAGACGTCGTCACGACCCCGGAACAGTGAACGGAACAGTCGGAGTTTGTCCCCAGGCGTTATCGAGGACGACGGACGGACAGAGAGATCGGCTTCATGTGCTGCTAGCGCTGGGGACTCGAACGCTGACAGCTCGCTCCGCAGATGCTGGAGCCGCAGTTGACCTTCTTTCCGCTCTCGTTCGAGCGCGACGAGCCGTGCCTCTTCCTCAGCTATTGCCGCTGCAAGCTCGTCAGGGCGGCCGGAGTACTGTTTACGACCCGGCGCCATCGGCATCACAGGGTTGCGAGGAATTGGGAGACGCTCACGACCCGAACCCCGCGGTCTTTCATCTGCTGGATGAGATCCAAATCACGCCGCGGTGATGTCGGTTTCGATATCCGCCGGAGCGTGGCGCTTGGTTCGTCGATGAATGAGGCGGAGCAGGTCCTCGAAATCCTTCCGCCATTCCTCTTTGGGATAGATCGAGAGAAGACAGACCTTCCGCTCGCGCATCCGTACCCGCTCAAGGGGCTTCAGTACCCCGTTCTCGTATACCGCCCGGATTACGCGTGGCATGGTCCCCTGGGTAGCACCTTTCGCAGCCCGGACCAAGGGATTTTGGCTGCCAGGTTCGATGAGATATCCTTGCACAGCACAACCAGGACAGAAAAATGGGTCGGCGGGCAATGTAACGCGGTGCGTAGCACCTTTGCCGGTTGGCTAAGTCATGCTAATCATGGACCTTATGAAGCCGGTGACTGTTCAAGTCGCCAAGACGCACCTCTCACGCCTGATCGAGCGTGCGTGCGCCGGCGGGTCTTCGGCGCCATGCGCGGGCGGGCTAAGGTGGATAGCCGCTTTTTCGAGCCGCTCCCGCCGGAAGAGCAGGCGGCCTGGGAAGGGTGAAGCGATGCGGGCGATCACCCAATAGAGCGCAGGGATCGAGGGTTATACTCCGAGCCCATCGCCCACGTGCCTGAGGAGCGCGGCGCCGTGCTCGATCAATCTCCCTGCGTGCTCCGCGTCTGCGAGCCCGACGCCCTCACCAGCTTGCCGCAGCCCGATAACCGCATCCACATGTTCGTTACGGAGGACGGTCCGGGCCAGCAGCTCTCCACGCAACAGAGCTTCCGGGACGCATGCGTCGTCGTCCGTTGGTACCAACGCGTGGCCGATCGCCGCCGCGCGCACCCCGATCTCCACCGCTTCCCGAGCGGGCGCGATCGCTTCGATCGCAAAACCACCGCCGCGCAAGAGTTCCGCCATCCCCAACTTGCGCCGGGCGGCATCCATCAACTCGCGGGCGCGCGCCCGGCGGCGCGCTTCGGCCGCGGGGGCGCGGTCGGGTAACAGCTCTGGCCGCAACGCCGGAACGAGGCCACGCCGAGCCAGGCGTTGCAATGTCTCCCACGTCGATGCGTCGATGACCTCAGCCTCGAGCGGCAGCGAACAGTGATGCGCAAATTGCGCCCACTCCGCCGTCAATCTCGCGCAAGCGTCATCGCCAGCGCCATCGACGATCACCAGTGCCGTTGCCGCAGCCGAATCGGACGATACAACGTGCACATCCACGAGGCGCGCCCCGAGTTCCTGCCCGAGTCGTGCCCGGAGCCGCTCTACCGGAGACGCGTGGTGAGCGGGCAGGCTTGCGGCCGGAGCCACCTGGGTCTCAACGATCTGCCGCAGGCGATCGAGGAACCCTTGTCGGGCGGCGGTTGGCATGCGCAGTGTGCCCAGCTCGCCCCGCCCGTCCAGCAGCCCGTCAGCGAGTTCCCGTTTGGCGGCCAGCGTGGCCAGCATCTGGTGCTCGATCGTGTTCTCACTGATGAGGTTGACCACGTGCACGCTACGCGTCTGGTGCTTTCTCCAGGCCCGCGCGATGCGCTGCTCGAGGCGCGCCGGGTTCCACGGCAGGTCGAGGTTGATGACGACGCTCGCCACTTGCAGGTTGAGACCCAATCCGCCGGAGTCGGTCGACAGGAAGAGGCGACAGGCGGGATCGGTCTTGAAACGCTGGATCTCCGCACGTCGCTTGCCCTGCGGCACCGACCCGGTATGCCACGCGAAGCCAAGGCCCATCTCGCGCGCCAGGTCACGCACGAGCTCCAGCATCCGCGCCCATTCAGAGAAGATGATCGCCTTGCACTCGCTGCGGACGTTGAGGTCTTCGAGCACCGCTTCGAGCTCGTGCAGCTTGGGACAGACCCGCGTTTGCGGCGAGAGAATGTACGGCGTGTCGCAGAGCATGCGCATGCAGGCGAGCCACTTCTGCAGCTTCTCTTGCTCCTGGCGCGTGAGCGGCCGGCGCTTGGCGGTCCCGAGCAGCCGGGCAACGCGGTCCTTGTACTCGTCGTACAGCTCGGTCTGCGCCGGGCTCATGGCAACGAAGTAGTTGTTGTCCACCCGTTGCGGCAGCTGCTCCTCGATCTGGTCCTTGCGCCGGCGCAGGAGCAGCGGCCGAATGCGGCGGCGCAGTTCATCCAGGTTACGGTAGCCGGTGGGCCGGCCACGGTCGTCGAGTTCGTAGAATTCGCGGTTGAAGCGAAACAACGGTCCAAAGATCTGCGGGTCGAGAAACTCGGCGATCGAGTAGATCTCGTCGATGCGGTTCTCGATGGGCGTGCCGCTGAGCAGAAAGGCGTAGCGGCTGTCCAAGCGTTTAAGCGTGCGCGCCGTCTTCGTATTCCAGTTTTTGATCCGCTGCGCCTCGTCGAGGATCACGATGTCGGGCCGTAGGCGCCGATTGATCTCGGCTATATCGCGGACGACTTGCTCGTAGTTGGCGATGGTGAAGAACGCGGGTGCGTCGTAGCAGGCGAGCCGGCTCGGTTTCGTTCCCTGGACGAGTCGCAACGGCAAGTCGGCGAATTTCGCGATCTGTTCCTCCCACTCCGTCTTCAACGAAACGGGACAGACGACCAGCACGCGCTCGATGCCGTGCAACTCCTTGAGCAGCGCACAGGCGGCGACCGCCTGCACGGTCTTTCCCAAACCCATCTCGTCCCCGAGCAACGCCCGTCCGCTGAACGCCAGGTGCAGCATGCCGTCTGTCTGGTACGGGTAGAGCGGAAGTTTGAGGAGGGCCAGGGATCGGCGCCCGGCACGCAGCTCATCCATGAGCGTTTGGCGCGCCACCTCTCGTGCGGCGCGGCGCGCCCGCTCGGAGGCCCAGTCTTTGACCTCCTGGCTGACGCGCACGTCCGTCGAGCCTGCGCTTTCGAGTGCACGCACCAGTGACGGCACCGCCTCGGCGGGATCACCGCGCAAGTCTCCGGCGTCGTCAAAGTAGCGTTGCAGGGTGGCGCGCGTGTCCGCTGGCAGACGGCCGTTCGCTGGCAACGCCACGGCCACTCCCGGCTCGCCTGTGCGGCGCAGGAAGACCTCGGCACGCCGCGACCGCTCGCCGGCGCCCGCCGCAGCTCGTTTGCGCCGGAGCCGAGAGAGCACGGCTTCCACGTGCTTGCACGTGCCCAGACCGTTCGTGCGAAAGTCGGGACACGAGCACGAGTTCTCCATGTCGACGAGCGAACGGATCTCGACCAAATATTCCAACCCGCTCGGCGAGCGCACGCAGAAGCTGGAGAACACAGGCTCAGCTGGATGCCGGTTCTCGACTGCGATGCCTTCCGCGGCTGCGCGCTCACGCCGGAGCGCAATCTCGTCGGCGTCCGTGGTGCGCCAGCCGACCGGCCGCGGCGCCAGCGCACGCTGCGCCCGACCCGAGGATCGCGATCGGTGACGAGATGGTTCGCTTACGGTCGTGTGCATAGAGATAGCCTTCCAATTTCAACAGTCAGCCATCAGCTTCTCGACTGAACCGCATCACCGAAGACTGATCGCTGCATGCCCTCAGTAGGACAGATTGCAGCCGTAGGCAAAGAGCGAAGCGAAAAAGACCGGAGCGGGGTGTGCGTCAAATTTGTGGGGAGAGTGGGAAAAATCTCGAAAAGCTCGCCCTCAGAGGCCCACCCGGGAGAAGCGCCGGCTTGGAAAGGCCCCCAATGCCTTGCTTTCCAGGTGGCACCGGGCTCTGTCCGGTGCGGCATCAGTTGTCCCGCTCATACAGCGGGTCCCAATCCTCTGATCTTCGGCACAGACCATTGTGGATTCATAAGGCTGATCCGCCGACCTGCCAACAGGCCAGATGACGGCGGGTGCGGAGCCCCGCTTCTCGCACCGGACAGAGCCCGGTGCCACCCGAACCTGTACCTTTGGCGGCAGGGTTCTGGTTGGTTGTCGCACCGCGCTTTGAGACGGCCGCTGGAAGGACGCGGCCTTCTCTGCGCGGACGGGTCTTGTATGCCTGAGGTGAGCAAAGGTACCCACAAATTTGTCGCACGCCCGAAGGGCTCGGCGGTAGCTGTCTCAACGATCAGCCCGAGAGGATGCTCTATGAAAAGGACATGAAAAGCTGAGCTGAATGCCGACGGCTGACCGCTGATCGCTCCTACTCGTACCGAAAATTCTTCGAGCGTGCATCCGCCAGCCACTGCGCCAGGGTCGGCGCCTGACGGTCTTTCTCGGAAATGATCGCCGCAATCTGTGGCCAGGCGATGCCGAGCGCCGGATCGTTCCACAGGATACCGCCCTCGCGTCCCGGCCCGTGTTCGCTGCTGCATTCGTAAAGGACGATCGAGTCATTCTCCAGTGCGACGGTGCCATGGGCGAAACCCGGTGGGACCCAGATGACCTTGTGGTTGCGCCCGGTCAGCTCAACCGCCAGGTGATCACCCAAGGTTGGCGAACCCTGGCGCACGTCGACGACGACATCGATGATGGACCCGTGGATGCAGCGCACCAGCTTTCCCATCGGCGGATCCCACTGGAAGTGCAGGCCGCGCACCACGCCGCGATGCGAATAGGTCTGGAT
>DASVHW010000005.1 GCA_036382395.1 Candidatus Binatia bacterium
GGTCGCTGCGGCGCAGACCACGCTCGACATCCAGGAAAAGATCCGCCAGGAAGAAACTAACCACTCGCAGATCATGCGCACCACGCATTTCCTCACCGACGTTTACGGCCCGCGCCTGACCGGCTCGCCCAATCACAAGGCGGCGGCGGAATGGGCGGCGAAGCAGATGACGTCGTGGGGATTCCAGAATGCGCACCTGGAACCGTGGGACTTCGGGCATCCCGGCTGGACCAATGAGCGCGCCAGCGGCTACATCACCGCGCCCATGCTCGCGCCGTTGACTTTCAAAGTTCTCGCCTGGACCAACGGCACCAAGGGCACGGTCACGGCGCAGACCATCGAGATCGATCCGCCGGAAAAACCCAAGCAGCCCGACATGGACGCCTTCCTCGCCTCCATCAAGGACAAGGTCAAGGGCAAGATCGTGTTGGTCGGCAAGCCCGGCGTGGTTCCGGTGACGATTGACGTTCGTCCGCGCCGCATGGACGACAAAGCGGCGCACGATCGCTACGACCCCAACAATCCCAACGCCGGGCAATACGGCCCGCCGCGCAACGCCCAGCAGGAACCGCCGGACCCCAGCATTCTCACGGGTGCGAAGATCAACGAGCAGATCGACGCCTTCCTGGTCGCCAACGGCGCGCTCATGCGCGTCAATGACGCACGCATGGAACACGGCCTGATCCGCGCCTTCAACAACCGCACCTTCGATCCCGCGAAGGCCGTGCCCAGCGTCGTGCTGCGCAACGACGACTACGGACGCATCGCGCGCATCATGGGCGACGGCACGCCGGTCACCCTCGAATTCAACATCACCAACAAGTGGTATCCCGAGGGCAAGACCTCCTACAACATCGTCGCCGAAATTCCCGGCACCGATAAGAAGGATGAAATCGTGATGCTGGGCGGCCACCTCGACTCCTGGCACTCGGCTACCGGCGCCACCGATAATGCCGTCGGCGCCGCCGTCATGATGGAAGCCGCGCGCATCCTGCAGGCGATCGGCATCAAGCCGCGCCGCACCATCCGCGTCGCTCTATGGAGCGGCGAGGAGCAGGGGCTGCTGGGCTCGCAGGCGTATGTGAAGCAGCACTTCGGAACTTTCGAAGAGCCCAAGCCGGAGTTCGCCAAGCTGGTCGGATACTTCAACGTGGACAGCGGCACCGGACGCATTCGCGGCGCCAGCGTCTTTGGGCCGAAGGAAGATGCGGACGTGCTGCGAGCATCGCTCGCCTCGCTTTCCGATCTTGGTTTTGCCGGCGCCGTTCCCAGCAAGAGCCGCCGCCTCGGCGGGACGGACTCGACCTCGTTCTCGAAAGCCGGGCTTCCGGGAATCGGCCTCGGCCAGGACCCAATCGAGTACTTCACCGATACCTGGCACACCGACATTGATACGTATGAGCGGATCATCGAGGACGACGTGAGGAAGTCGGCGATCATCGTGGCGTCGGCAATCTACGAGCTCGCCATGCGCGACGCGATGCTGCCTCGCTTCGCCGCCGCCGACATGCCGGCGCTGCCGCCGGAAACTCCCGAGGGTGGACAGCCCGCGCGTCCGGCAGCGGCGGGCACTGCCACCCGGCCCGGATCCAACAACCAGTAAGACTCAACCGGATGCATCGCAATCGCGGTGCATCCGGTTTTCATTTCACATCATGATCATCCGCAGCTTGCTGTTCCTACTATTACTGAGTACCGGCGCCGCGTCCGCGCAAACCTCGAGTGACATCGCCGCCATCTTTTCCGACTTGCAATCGGACGCCCCCGGCGCCGCGGTCCTTGTTGTCCGTCACGGGCAGACGGTATTCAAGCAGGGCTTCGGCGTTTCCAATCTCGATGAGCGCACGCCGATCACCGCGCAGACCAACTTCCGCCTCGCTTCCGTCACCAAGCAATTCACCGCCGCAGCCATCATGCTGCTCGTCCGCGACGGCAAGGTGAAATATTCGGACCGCCTCACCGACATTTTTCCGCAGTTCCCCGCCTACGGACGCGACATCACCATCCGTAACCTGCTCAACCACACATCGGGGCTTCCCGACTACGAAGACCTCTGGGACAACCAGTTTCCTAACACCGCTCCCGACAAGCTGCCGCAGATCCGCGACGCACAGGTGCTCCAACTGCTCATGCGCCAGGCGGCCGGACGGTTCGCGCCCGGCACGCGGTACGCCTACAGCAACTCCGGCTATTCCGTGCTCTCGCAGATTGTGGAAAAGATCGCGCAGCAGCCTTTCGAGGATTTTCTCCGCGCGCGCATCTTTCTTCCGCTCGGCATGAAAAGCACCGTCGCTTTCGTGGACACGCGGAACATCGTACCCAAGCGAGCCTACGGCTATCGCATGGTCGAGGACAGGTGGGCCTTCTCGGATCAGAGTTCCACCTCCGCGGTCCTGGGCGATGGCGGCGTTTACTCCTCGCTCGACGACTTCCAGCAGTGGATCGCCGCACTGCGCACGCACAAGCTGCTCACCGCCGGCGAAATGGCGCCCGCGCTTGCGCCCGTCAACGTGCGCAAGTTTGAGCCCGCAAATTCAGAGGAGTTGGTTCCGTACGGCTTCGGCTGGTTTCTGGATCCCTACAAGGGCCACCGGCGCATGTGGCACGGCGGGGAAACCATCGGCTTCCTGACCGCGATCCATTACTTTCCCGACGACGACCTCGCCGTGGTTGTGCTCTGCAACCGCACCGACGTGAAGCCCTCGGAGCGTGCGCTCAAGGTCGCCGACTTGTTTTTGAAATCCCGCTAGTTACTGGCGCGCGTAGAATCCTTCGCGCGCCTGCACGACCAGGTCCTTCGATTTCATGGTCAGGCGGATTTTGCGAAACGTTCCGTCATAAGGCTTGTCCGACGAATATCCGATGCTGTACTGGTTGCGCAACTCTTCCTGGATGCTGGCGTAAATCTGCTCGATCGGATACTTGCCAGAAACCTCAAAGAAACGCCCGCCGGTTTCCTGCGCCAATTGCTGCATGACTCTCTTGCCATCCTCGGGGCCTGCCTGTGGGAACGGCATGCCGCCACCGCGCCGGCCGCCGCCCATGCCGCCTGGGAAACCGAAGCCGCCGCCGCCGTACGCCGACGCATCGGAAAACAGGATCGAATAAACCAGCGTGTCCGCGCGCTGCGCCGATTCGATGGCGTCCGCCAGCGTCAGCTTACTTCCAGTGTCGACGCCGTCGGAGAGAATAATGACCGCCTTGCGCCCTTGCTGCTTCGACATCAGTTCATTGGAGGCAAGGTAAACGGCGTCGTACAGATTGGTCCCTCCACCGCTGCGGCCGCCACCCCCACCGCCGCCTCCGCTCCCGCCCTGGCGTCTTCCGCCTCCTGGCCACCCCATGCCGCCTCCCGGCCACCCGATGCCAACGCCTCCTCTGCTGCCACCGCCACTTCTTCCTCTGCTGCCGCCTCCGGGTTGCGACCCGCTGCGATCCCCAATCTCAAGTTCATCCAGCGCCGCCCGCAGCTTCTGCCGGGACGACGTCAGGTCCTGCAACAGCTCCACGTCAAAATCAAAGTGAAGGATGAACGCGTTATCCCTATCGAGCCGCAGCAACTCGTCGAGGAAAACGACACTGGCATCCCGCTCCTGGCCGAGTACACGCTGCTGGCTTGGGCTGGTGTCCACCAGCAAGCCGAGGGTGAGCGGCAGGTCCGACTGCTGCGAGAAGTACTTGATGGTCTGCGGGCGCCCGTCTTCGGTGAGCGTGAAGTCGTCCTTGGTGAGGTTCTTGACGATGTCGCCGTGCTTGGTGCGCACGCTGGCCAGGACGTTGATGACTTTCACGTTGACCGACAACGTGGGGATGTCCTGCGAATAGAGGCGTGACGCGCCGCCGAACGCGCACGTTGTCATCAGTACGATCGAAAGCGCTGTGGACCGCCGCGTGGCGCCAAAGACAGACAGGAACTTCATGGCAGGCTTACCCCTTGCACGTATAAACCCGCTGCGCGACAGGAGTTGCGGGCGATTCCGGCGCACGTTGCTTTGCTTCCGCGGCATCGACTTGACTAGTCATAGGACTAGTCATATGATGAATCTCGGAGAATCTCAAATGGCTTCTTGGAAATTACATGAAGCGAAAGCCCGCTTCAGCGAGTTGCTGGACACCGCCGCCAGGGAGGGTCCCCAGGTGGTGACGCGCCGCGGTGAGGACGCTGCGGTGGTCGTCCCGATCGACGAGTGGCGGCGCGTGCAATCCTCAGCCCGACCCACCTTGAAGGACTTCCTCCTCGGCCCGGGACCGCGCTTTGACCTTCAGCTTCCCTCGCGACGTTCTTACCGCCGCCGGCGACCGGTGGCGTTTGAATGAACAAGTACCTGCTGGATACAAATGTCGTATCCGAGCTTCGGAAGCGAAAGCCACACGGCGCGGTCGTGGCGTGGCTCCAGACGCTGAGAAGTGATCAGGTATATCTATCCGCCGCGACCAGGGGTGAATTGCAGGCGGGAATCGAACTCACGCGGGAGCAAGACCCCAAGAAGGCCGGCGAGATCGAACTATGGGCCGACCAGCTTTCCGATCTCTACACCATATTGCCTATGGATTCGGCGTGCTTCCGCGAGTGGGGACGCCTCATGCATAGGCAGCCCGACGAGTTGATCGGGGACGCCCTGATCGCCGCTACGGCACGCAGCCATGGATTAATTGTCGCGACCAGAAACGTACAGGACTTTCGCCAGCTCGGAGTTGAGCACTTCAACCCGTTCCGGTTCTCTGCGGACCCTCACTCTTCCGGCGCATAGTAGCCGCT
>DASVHW010000006.1 GCA_036382395.1 Candidatus Binatia bacterium
CCGCTGGTGATCATCGGCTCGGGTCCCGCCGGGAGCGCGAGCGCGTTGTTCCTGCATGCCCGGGACGCCTCCCTGGCACGCGAGACGGTGATTCTCGAGAAAGCGCACCACCCTCGGCCGAAGGTCTGTGCCGGCGGCCTGATCCCGCACACGCTGCGCTGTCTCGACGAGCTCGGCGTACCGTTGTCGGTGCCGAATGTGGCTGTCCATCGCGCCAACGTCGAGGTCCCCGGCCACTGTGTGTCGTACGAGGGGCAGGAGCTGTGTCGGGTCGTCCGTCGTGATGAGTTCGATCAGTCGCTGGTCGTGGCGTGCCGTTCGCGGGGCGTGGAAGTGCGCGAAGGCGAAAAGGTGATCGACGTGCGCCGCGAGGGCGATGGCATTCGGGTGGAAACCGAGCGCGCCAGCTATCACGCCCGGGCGATCATTGCGGCGGACGGTTCGGGAAGTCTGGTACGGCGGCGCCTGTTTGCCGGTGAGCCCGAGTGCGTCGGCAAGGCCGTGATGTGTGACATTCCCCTGGCCGGAGTGGACTGGAGCGGATTCCGGACAGCGCGCTACGACTTCATCTTTCGTTCGGTGCCCGACGGCCTGCGCGGCTACGCTTGGGCGTTTCCTTGCTTGATAGGTGGTGTGCCGCACGTGAACCTCGGCGTGTACTCCGTCGACACCAACGGGACCGGCGCCTTGTTGGCGCGCGTGTTGCGGGAAGAGATGGCGCGAATGGGCGCGGGTCCCGTTCCAGTGAAGGCGTTTCCGATCCGCTGGTATCGGCGAGGAGTGCGGATTGCCGCGCCGCAGGTCATGCTGGCCGGCGACGCGGCCGGAGTCGATTCCTTGATGGGTGAAGGCATCTCGTTCGCCTTCGAGTACGGGCGGCGTGCGGCGGCGGCGGCGGCGCAGGGGCTGGCGTCCGGCGACCTGACGTTTGCCGATTATGAGCGCAGTGTGAGCGCCTCGTGGGTGGGACGGAAACTGCGCCGTTTGCACCTCGGTGTGCGGCTCTTTTACGGCCCGACGTGGAGGCTGTGGTTCGCCTTTGCGGCCCACAGCCGCATGGCGCAGGAGATCGGGATCCGATGGTACAACGGCGTTGACGGATGGGACCAGCGTAGCGGGTGGGATGCCGTGCGCGCCTGGTGGCGCGGTGATCTGCGGACCGCGCCAGGTCAGCAGCCGAGGATGTCATGAAGCGTCCTGTGGCCAAGCGTCGGAAGCCTGGCCGCCTCGTGGTGACCCTGATACTAGCCGGCGCGGCAGTGCTGGTCGCGGCCGCGGTGTGGCGGAACTGGCCGGCGCTGTTTTCGGAGCCTCGGTCTGAACCCCAGCAGGTTGAGCAGCCCAAGCCCGGTGCCTTGCCCAAGAGCGGCGACGAAGATTTCAGTGCGGCGGAACGCCAAGATCTGGAAGATATCCTGAAGCGCCACGGAGCCGGCAAGCAACAGTGATCCGCGTACAGGATGACGTTGGCCGTGAAGTCCGGCTCGTTGGCACGGCGCGGCGCGTGGTCAGCCTGGTCCCGAGCCTGACGGAGACGCTCTTCGTCCTCGGACGCGGCGAGATCGTCATCGGGGTCACCCGCTACTGCACGGAACCGGCGGATGCCGTGCGGCAATTGGAGAGGGTAGGGGGCACCAAGAATCCCGACCTTGCCCGCATCTGCGAGTTGCGGCCCGACCTCGTCATCGTCAGTGCCGAGGAGAACCGCAAGGAGGACTTCGAGGCGCTCGAGCGGGCGGGGCTCAATCTGTTCGTCGCGTTCCCGCACAGGGCGCGCGACATCGGCGGATTGCTGCGCCGGTTGGGCGAGCTGATTGATGCCCGTGCCGGCGCGGAGCGCATCGCCAAGGAGCAGGAAGAGATAGTTGTGGAGATGGGCGAACCACGTGATGCGCCTCGCCCGCGTGTCTTCTGCCCGATCTGGAAGAATCCGTGGATGAGCTTCAACCGCGACACATATGCGGGCGACATGCTGTCGGTCGCCGGTGGCACGAATGTCTGCGCCGAGCAGGCCGAAGGCTATTGCCGCGTGACCCTCGAAGAGATTGCAGCCACCATGCCCGAGGTGATTCTTCTCCCGGACGAGCCCTATGTCTTCACAGCAAAGGTCCTACCCGACCTCGCGCCGTTGCACGACACGCCCGCCTGGCGGGCGAATCGCGTGCAATTCATCGACGGCAAGGCGCTGTCCTGGTACGGTCCGCGCACCGCAGCGGCGCTGCGCTACCTGCGGTCGGTGGTTGCGGGGGATGCACGCGTTTAACCTTTTTGCCCCGTCGACTCTCCAAGCAATCGAGATCGAATCTGAAGGAGGACTGCAATGAAAGCATGGAAGGTCGTAACGCTCGTGGCGCCGCTGGCTGTGGCGCTTACGATGTCACCGAGTCTGGCGCAGCCCAAGCCTGGGAGAGGGGCGTGCCGGGAGGACATCAAAAAGTTCTGCCCGGACCTCAAGCCCGGCGGCGGTGCCTACCGTGATTGTCTGAAGTCACATGCGGCCGAGCTGTCGCCCGCGTGTCAGGAGCATGTGAAGCAGATGAAAGCCAAGGTGAGTGCTTGGCATAAGGCCTGCCAGGACGACGTACACAAGTTCTGCGCTGACGTTGCTCCCGGACATGGCCAGGTCGTCAAGTGTCTGCACCAGCACCACGACGATCTGTCGCAGGCCTGTAAGGATCAGCTTGCCCAGGGCCGTCACCCGCGCCGCGGGGCAGCTCCAGCGCCCGGGAAGTAAGTCCGGCGGCGCCTCACGCCAGGCCGGAGCAGACGGCCGGCGTGAGGCGCGCGACATCGACTGCGATGTGAAGTTCTCGGCTTCAGCAGCGGTCGAAACCCTGCTGGACTAATCTCGAAGCTTCTGCCGATCTCCATTCAAGGAACTCTCGGACTCCCGCGATGCTGATGACTGGCCACCCCGGCATCGGCAGATCTCCAGCTGTCCGTTACCGATGCCGCGAAGGTTCTTGGCGTGACCAGGCCCGAGACTGAGAGTCTGTGAGGAAATTGGTACGAAGGCAAATGAGAGTTCGCCAGCACAATCTGTGTGAGCGGCCGAAGGTCGCCTCTGGTGGTATAGGCTTCCAGCCTGTGCCAACCCGGCACTGCGCCTCTTTGGCGCAACCCAAGGCGGAAGACTCCCGGAGCCGATCACCACGCCGGTCAATCCTGACGCGACAATACCCAGAAGGCAATCAGATCAGGTGTAGCTTAGTGGCGGCAGCCGTCCCTGGTTGCCGGGCGCGCCACGCGCGCCGGAACTGGCGACCGCAGCTCCCCATGCAGGCACAGAGGCCTGCAGCCACCGCTGTTTCCAGAGTCCATCCTGCTTGGAGTGTAGCCAGGTCTCATATTCGGTCATTTGCGCCTGCGTGGTGCGGTGGGCAGACTATTCCAGCAGCGTCAGAAGGAGTTAGAGCGATGAGCAAGAGGCAGATGGGTTCGAGCCTTGACGATTTTCTCAAGGAAGAAGGAATCTTCGAGGAGGCGCAGGCGCAGGCGGTCAAGGAGGTCGTGGCGTGGCAGCTGGCGGAGGCCATGAAGAAGAAGATATCCAAGGCGCGGATGGCGGCGCTGCTCAAGACCAGCCGGACACAGGTTGACCGCCTGCTTGACCCGAAAAGCGACATCACGCTCTCAAGCCTGCAACGGGCGGCGGCTATGGTTGGGCGCCGGCTAACGGTCGAGTTGGTGTAGAGATCGGTAGCGGTGTTCAGCACGATCAG
>DASVHW010000007.1 GCA_036382395.1 Candidatus Binatia bacterium
TTCGCCGGCTTTGATCGCGGTGGAGAGAGGGCAGCCGACATCTACACGCTGATCATCACCGCCAAATTGAATGACGTCGATCCGCGCGCCTGGCTTGCCGACGTCCTCGCTCGGATCTCAGATCACCCGGCATCCAGGCTGGACGAGTTTGAGCTGTCAAAACGCCAGCATACAGTTGTTAATAAATGCTTAACTGGTAATTACTCACGTCCCGGCGTTTGTCGGTGAGATGGCTTATCGGGCGCCGGCTATTTTTTCCTGAACCGGGCGGCAAGCACGGTGTTGGCGAGTTGACGGTCGAACTCGTCCGGGTCGAACTCTTCGCCGGTCCAGTCGCTCTGTTCGGCGTGTTCGGGATGGGCGGGATCGGCCAGGATGGCCAGCAGTTCTTCATAGCCCCAGACGCCCCCGCAATCTTCAGGCGGACAGTTGCGCTTCCCGGCGATACAGACCGGATAGGATTGCCCCTCGACCGCCGGCTCGCTTTTTTCGAATGCGATCGTGTGTTCCCAATCGTCTCCGAAGTCATAAGTGTAGGCGAAGCGAACGACGCTGGATCTCAGCAGGCCGTTCAGGGTCGGGCGATTTTCGTCGGCGACGTCGTCGACACTGCGCTGATCGCCAAACTGCTCGCCACCGATGTCGAAGGCATGGAGGTGGCAATCGTGCCAGCCCATTGCCGCCTGGATTGCCTTGTGCAGGTCGCCGAGCGTCATCGTGCCGGGCGCGAGCAGCCGGCGCCAGACCGGCGGCTTCACGCCGCGCAGCGTTACCTTCAGACTGATGATGTTCTTGCTTGCGCTGGTCTTCGGCGCGCTGGTCCTGGCCATGATCTTCGCATCCTGTCGCATTGGGCACCGGTTGCGGACATCGGCGACGATGCCGCCATCACCACCCTGATTTGCGCGATACCATTGCCTGCGGCAAGCGGGCGATGGCCCGATCTATGTGCCGATCGGCAAGGGCCGTCCGTCCAAGGTCAGGCGGATGGAGCAAAGGATGGGGATGGCCCGTCGTCGGGCAGTCTCGAACACCGACCTGACGTCGGCGTAGAGGTTGGCGCCCCATTCGGAGCGGAAGCAATTGGTGACCTTGCGGAAGATCACGCAGGGGCGCAGCGCCTGTTCCGAGCCGTTGTTGGTCGGCGGAAGCTCCCGGTTGGTGACGAAGACGAACAGGTTCTGGCGATATTTCTTGATGATCCGGAGCAGCTTGCGCCCCTGCTCGCCAGCGGGCTCGATCCGGAGCAGCCGGTCGAGCTTCGCTTCGAGCTTGGCCAGATAGGCTCTAAGCGTGGAATCGGCGAGCCGGTCACGACGGCGGCCGATGGCGACGGCTTGCTTCAGGAGACGCTTGATGGTCGGTGCAAAGGCGTCATCGCCGGAGTCAATGGCGTATTGAACATCGCGCAAGAGATGGGCGAGGCACGCTTGATGGCCCGTCGTGGCCCAGCCCATCTGGGCGGCAAGCCGGTCGGAAACCCAGAAGTCGGGGCGCACCTTACCGAGAAACTCTTCGACCACGACCTTGCCGCGGCTCGGCCGGACGCGAAAGCAGGCGCTGTCGCCATTGTGAAACACCCACGTCCACCACGTCTTCTTGCCGACGCGCGCGCTGGTCTCGTCCGATTGGAGAATGGTCCCCGACAGCAGCCGTTCCCGGATCAGGCTGGTCTGGCGGGAAAAGGCGTCGCCGCTCCCGCGCAGCATGTTGGCAAGCGCGCCCTCGCTGATCTCCAATCCCAGAAGATCGGACATCAGTCGGGCCAGACGTTCGAACGGGATCGCCTGGGCGAAGCGCAGATAGAGCGCGAAGGCCCGCAGGTTCGCCCCGAACGGCGAACCTGGCTCCAGCCCGGCGGGCGCCGCCGCCTTGAACCGCCGCGCGCAGCATGGGCATACCCCACCATAAAGCGTCACCCGGGTCACGTCCGGCACGATCTCGGGTATATCGATGCGGTCATAGGCGTGGACCGCTTCCTGGCTGACGCCGCTCACATCGGCCTGACAATGGCCGCACCGCTCGGCCAGCATATCCCGCCGCCGCGTCGGGTTGGGATGCAGCGGCCGGTGCGCCCCCGCATGCACCTTGCTCTTCGGCTTCGCCTTTCCGTCACCGTTCGCCTTGTGCCCCTGGCTCGGCGGCGTCGAGGAATTCGACGGGGTCTTCGGCGGCAGTTTCAGCTTCGTGCGCAGTGCTGCGTTCTCCGCCTCCAAGGCCGTGACGCGCACAACCAGGTCGTCGATCCGCGCCAACAGCGTCGCGATCAGCGTATCTTTCTCGGCAGCGGAAAGAGAGGGAATATCGGGCGCCGGGGTCATCGAATCGTAGAATCACGACCCCACCCCAGCGTCAACAAAATATTGAGCCATTGCTCACCAAACCAACCAGATGTCGCGCTAGCCGGCCCCTACACAGTTATCATTCCGAGGGCGTGAGCAATTACAGCGTAATAGTCTTGGCCGCTTTCGCGGCCATAATTGCGGCGCCGAGTTTTGCTCAAACGGCACCGCACAGTGCATTTATGCAAGCCGATCACACAATGCGCGCCGGCAAGCTGATCGGCATGGCCGTCTACAACGACCAGGGCGAGAAGATCGGCACAGTCGACGAAATCTTAGTCACAGCGGGGCCTGTAGAGCCGACCGTTGTCGTAGCAGCGGGCGCCTACCTTGGCGCCG
>DASVHW010000008.1 GCA_036382395.1 Candidatus Binatia bacterium
TTCGGGTAGACCTCCGGACCGGAGCAGTTGGTGATATCCCCAGATGTACAGTTCTCGACATTGCCTAACAGGTTACCCGGTAAAATCCCGGACGCAGTACCATAGCCGAAGCTATAGGCGTTGTCGGCCGTGATGGTTACATCGACTTGGGCCTGCGCCGCGGTCGGACTGCTGATCGCCAGCACAAACACCAATAGGCTTGACGCTGTCCTAAGAATGTGTCGCATGAGATGTCCCCCTTGCATGCCATTGGCGGTTAGCCGGATAGCCCGTACAAAGGACCGATTTGACGTAGCTGAAGTTGTCATCAACCCCCGCTTGCAGCAGGATGTAGTGGCACTGTCCTCCGGCTCGGGCTGCTAGGAATGCGGTGAGCGTTGCTAAGAACAGGCCCAGCATTCCGAAAGCTCGCGCAATCTGCCCGAGATCCCTATGGCCTCTGTAGAAGCGCATCATGCCCCCCTTTCGCCTTTGGCGTCTAGGAAGTTCGTTTTGTTTAGCCTAGGTACTAGGGACGAGTTTGGGACGATGTCAAGGGGTGCTGGGGTGCTGGGACCAACAGGGTGCTGGCCGCGGGTTGACTAGCGGGCCACTCCCGCTATAGCTGGAATCAGCCCATGCCCGATTCGTATGACTTTCCGCCGCGCCGGGAGCCTGAGGATCCGCTGAAGGAGATCCAGAAGATCTTCGATCAGGTGCGCGCGCGCTTCGCCGCTCGCGGGCCGTCGCGCGTCAATCCGTGGCTGATCATGGTGATTGTGCTGCTGCTGTATGCGTTCAGTGGCGTCTACATCGTCGCGCCCGACGAGCGCGGCATCGTGCTGCGCTTTGGGCGCGTGGTGCGCGAGGCCGATCCCGGCCCCGGCTACCACCTGCCGTGGCCGTTCGAACAGGTGATCAAGCCGGCGGTGACACAAATTCGCAAGGCGGAGTTCGGTTTCCGCACGGTGGCGATCGGCCCGCCGGCGCGCTATCACGACGTCGATCCGGAAGCGCTGATGCTCACCGGCGATGAAAACATCGTCAAGCTGCAGTTCATCGTGCAATTCAAAGTGAAGACCGGTCCGACCGGCGCCACGGACTTCTTGTTCAACGTGCGCGACCAGGAAGACACCGTGCGTGACGCGGCGGAAGCGGCGATGCGCGAAGTCCTCGGCCGCAACAACATCGACAATGCCCTCACCGAAGGCAAAGAGCAGGTGCAGCAAGACGCCCAAGCCCTGCTGCAACACATCCTCGATCAATACCAGGTCGGCCTCGAAGTGGTGACGGTGAAGCTGCAAGATGTGGGTCCGCCGGATAAGGTGTCCGACGCCTTCAAGGACGTGATCAGCGCGCAGCAGGACAAAGAGCGGCTCATCAACGAAGCGCGCGGCTACGCCAACGACGTGGTGCCCAAGGCGCGCGGGCAGGCGGCGCAGTTGCTGAATGAAGCCGAAGCCTACAGCGCGGCGAAGGTCCAAGACGCCACCGGCGCGGCGCAGCGCTTCAGCGCGCTGCAGCAGGAATACGAGAAGGCGAGGGACGTGACGCGGCTGCGTTTGTACCTTGAGACCATGGAGCAAGTCTTGCCGCGCATGAACAAGATCATCCTCGACGACGTCGCCGGCAAGCAGGTCGTGCCCTATCTGCCGCTCGATCAAGTGATCAAACCGAAGCCCGCGGAGGCACCGAAGCCGTGATGGACCGGCGCTGGATTCCTATTCTCCTGCTGTTTGCCGTGCTCGTGGTCGGGTGGAATCTCGTCGCCTACACGGTGCCCCAGTGGCAGCAGGCGATCGTGGTGCAACTCGGCGAGCCGGTGCGTACCGTGCAAGAGCCCGGTCTCTACTTCAAGCTGCCGTTGATTCAGAACGTGCTCTACTTCGACAAGCGCTTGCTCGCCTACGATGCCGCGCCACGGGAGATTCTCACCAAAGACAAGCAGCAACTCATGATCGATAACTTCTCGCGCTGGCGCATCCGGGACCCATTGCAGTTCTATCGCACCGTGCGCGACGAAGCCGGTGGGCAGTCGCGGCTCGACGACGTGATCTATTCGATCGTGCGCGAAAACCTCGGACGGCATACGCTGCGCGAGATCGTCAACGAAAAGCGCAGTGAAGTGATGGCCGAGGTCACGAAAGAAAGCGACGCCAAAGCACGCGACTACGGCATCGAGGTGGCCGACGTGCGCATCAAACGCGCCGACCTGCCGGAGAAGAACGAGCTCAACGTGTTCAACCGCATGCGCACGGAGCGCGAGCGCTTGGCGAAGAAGTTCCGCGCCGAGGGCGACGAGGAAGCACGCAAGATTCGTTCGGAGTCGGACAAGCAGGTGCAGATCCTCACCGCCGAAGCGCGCAAGCAAGCTGACATCACCCGCGGGCAGGGCGACGCGCTCGCGGTGAAGATCTTCGCCGACGCCTACGGCCGCGACCTGGAGTTCTACCAACTAGTGCGCACGCTCGAGGCCTACCGCAACTCGATTACCGAGGGCACCACGCTCATTCTCTCGCCCAACAGCGAATTCTTCCGCTATCTCAAGCAGCTCGATCGACCGAAGGACCGGTGACTCGTGACTCGACGGGCGGTTCACAGCGCGGCGCGCAGGCGCGCCACCACTTCCGGGCGCCCCCGCACACGCAGGCGTGTGCCCGCCTGGTCGTAGGCCTCGGCCAGCACGCGGCAGCTGGCGTGGATCTCGCTCACCATCGGCTGCCGCGCGTAGGGCACCAGGAACTCGTCCTCGACCATCTCACGCTCGAAGAACTCGACGATGCGCTGGCGCAGCCCGGCAACGTCGGCGGCCGACTTCGCCGACAGCAGCAGCGCCTGCGGGTAGGCCTGCGCCAGCGCGGCGCGCCGCTCCTCCTCCAGCTTGTCGATCTTGTTGAGCACCAGCAGCCGCGGCGCGTCGGCGGAATCGATCTCCGCCAGCACTCGCGCGGTGACCTCGATCTGCGCCGGGAAGGCCGGGTCCGCGGCATCCACCACGTGCAGCAGCAGCGCCGCCTCGCGCGCCTCCTCCAGGGTGGAGCGGAACGAGGCCACCAGATCGTGCGGCAGCTTCTTGATGAACCCCACCGTGTCGCTGACCAAGATGCGCGGCTTGGTCTCCGGCTGCAGGGCGCGCACGGTGGTGTCGAGGGTGGCGAAGAGCTGGTCGGCGACCAACAGATCGCTGCCGGTCAGGGCGCGCATCAGCGACGACTTGCCGGCGTTGGTGTAGCCGACGATGGCCACTGTGGGCTGGGCGGCACGACGGCGACGGCGCGTGGCGGCATCCTTCTCGATGGCCGCGAGCTCGCGGCGCAGCTCGGCGATGCGGTCGCGCACCTTGCGCCGGTCGAGCTCGAGGTGCGACTCACCCGCCCCCTTGCTGCCGATGCCGCCGCCCTGACGGTCCTGACCGGCGCTGCTGGCGCGCAGCCGCGGCGCCAGATAGGCCAGCCGCGCGATCTCCACCTGCAGCACCGCCTCGCGACTGCGGGCGTGGCGCTGGAAGATGGCCAGGATGACGGCGGTGCGGTCGAGCACCTCGGCACCGGTGGCGCGCTCGAGGTTGCGGGCTTGCGAGGGGGCGATGTCGTGGTCGACCAGCACGACGCTAGCGCGCTTGCCGGCCTCCTCCACCACCTCCGCTTCGGCGGGCTCGGGGTCGGCGGTGCGGGTGCGGTGGGCGGGGACCCCGGAGGGTACGATACCGCTACCGCCGGTCAGGCGGGCCAGTTCCTTGAGCTTACCCTCACCGATCACTGCGGCGGCGGCCAGCGCCGGGCGCTTCTGACTGACGCGGGCGACCACCGCGAGCCCCAGCGTCTTGGCCAGACGCCCGAGCTCGGCCAGCGACGAAGCGTGCTCCTCGTCGGCGACCCCGGGGAGTTGCACCCCCACGAGCACGGCACGCGGCGGTGTGTCCTGCGGCATGTGCGGCTGGTTCTGCGGCATCACTGCAGCATAGCCAGGCGCGCCGCGAGTTGCGCCCGCGCCGTCTGCCACGCACTGACTGGGCTCTGGGATAATATCCTCGGCACCGGTGCCGTTAGCTCGTAGCCCGAACCAGCTGCGGTGACTCCGGCGTGGGTATCTGAACGCTGCGGCAATGCGCCTCCAGCAGGCGCTTGTGCCACGCGGCGAGACCTCGGCGGAGGTACTCCGGGTTGATGTCGAGGGTCTCGCTGATGTTCTCGAATGAGAACAAGCTTTCGTTGCTCGTGCACTCGACCCACTTCGCGGCTTCCTCGAACAGCTCGCGGCCGGCACGGTCGGTCGCGACGATGTATTTCTGGTAGTAGTCGAGCGCATTGTCGAGCACGGCCAGCATCAAGCGCTTCTCGCTCGAGACCGCCGCTCCGCGGCGCCGTGCGGCGCTGAACTGGGCCGTGATCAGGACATCGGGTTCAAAAAGGCCACGGTCAGTCATATCCATGTTCTCCCGAGCAAGTGATGTCGGTTCGGTGCGCTGCTGGCGCCGCGAGGCCGTGCGGCGGCCGGAGCGTACATCCTAAATCGAAAAAACCACGGAGACCCGAGCTGGGCCTCCGTGGGGATTCGTTACAGCTTGGTAACGTTGGACGCTTGCGGTCCCTTGTTGCCTTGGGTCACGTCGAAACTGACCTGCTGGCCTTCGTCGAGACTGCGGTAGCCTTCACCGATGATCGCGGTGTGGTGAACGAACACGTCGTCACCGCCGTCGCGGGTGATGAAGCCAAACCCTTTCTCAGCATTGAACCACTTCACTGTTCCCTGAGCCATGCGCTTCCCTCCTTTCCTTCGTACTCGTCAGTGGGAAGCTGCTGGATCTGGAACGCGATGGTGATGGCGAACGAGGAGGCCGAGAGTGGTATCTCCCGTCGCCCCAAAAGAAACTGCACTTTCCCCCGTTAAGTCTGAGAATATCTTTAACTCACTGGGGCTCAACGCACAAGGTGAGCCCGCGGATACGCAGCAGGACCAGGAGCACGCGATGTGGCCGCTCGAGGCGGACCCTAGCGGCGTGCCGTCAGCGAAGTCGCCGCGCCGGTACCAGTCGCCGTCTTGGGCTGCGCGCTCGAAAGAGGACTGCAGGGCCGGGGGCGCCGGTCGTAACGTCTGCTGCGCCGGCTGACGAGCGGCGGTTGC
>DASVHW010000009.1 GCA_036382395.1 Candidatus Binatia bacterium
CAATAGTGGACGACGCGCTCCGCAATATAGATGGGCGCGTCGAGCGTGGTCGGGCGGGAGGTTTCGATGCACCCACCCTGATCGATCGAGATGTCCACGATGGCAGTGCCGGGTTTCATGGTACGCACCATCTTACGCGTCACCAGGTGCGGCGCCTTGGCCCCCGTCACCAACACGGCGCCGACGATCAAGTCGGCCGCTGCCACTTCCTCCTCGATATTGGCGCGGTTGGACATCACTGTGGTGACATGGCCACCAAGAATATCGTGCAGATAACGGAGCCTTGTTGGATTGCGGTCGACGATGCTCACGTGCGCGCCAACCCCAGCCGCGATCTGGCAGGCATTTGCTCCGGCAATGCCGGCGCCCAGAATGACCACATTCGCCGGGCGCACGCCCGATGCGCCAGCCAGGAGAATGCCCCGGCCGCCGTTCTGCCTCTGTAGACACCAGCTGCCGACCTGAATCGACAAGCGGCCGGCAACTTCGCTCATCGGCGCCAGCAGCGGCAGTGACCCGTCGTCGAATTGTATGGTTTCGTATCCGATGGCATTCACCTTCTTCGCGCGCAGGATCTTGGTGAGCTCCGGGCAGGCAGCCAGGTGGAGATACGTGAAGACGATCAGCCCTTCGCGCAGGTAGCGGAATTCCGAGGCCAGCGGTTCTTTGACCTTGACGATCATCTCGGCGTCGTGCCACACTTGGCGCACCGGCACCAACCGTGCCCCCGCCGCCCGGTACTGCGCATCGGTGAGACCGCTGCCCAGCCCGGCGCCGCGTTGGATCAAGACGCGGTGGCCATGCGCGACCAACGCACTCACACCGGCCGGCGTGATCGCCACCCGGTTTTCTTCAGCCTTGATTTCCTTGGGAATGCCGATGATCATGACGCGAAAGTAAACGGAAGATTCTTAAGGTGCAAGACCACGTGCGCACCCACATTCGACTGTACTTGACCATGTCTGACGAGTTCGTGTAGCGTTGGGGTACACGACCGCCACGGTCGATCACGTCTCGGGAGGGTTGCGTTGGCGAAATTTCCGACTGAGGTGGAGCGCAGTGTCACAGCACGTGTACCCCTGGCCCGCGTTTACGACTACCTGTGGGATGTGGTGGGCTCATCGTGTTGCGCCCCCGGCATCGACAGCTGCAAGCGGGTTAGTAAAGACACATACCGGTTCATTTACCAAGAACGCTCGACCGGTCCGGTGAGCATGGTCGTCCAGTACACAGCCCGGTACGAAGGCAACGGCATCGATCAGATCACCTTCGAGAGCAAGGGAGCAAAAGGCGACAACGCCGACGTCAGCGGTGTCATCCGGCTGCAGCCGAGTGGGACCGAAGCGACGCACATCATGCTGCGGCAGATGATCGCGCCCGACACCCCCATCCCGCGCCTCCTGCAGGGTCTTGTCCGCTCCTTCGTCGAGCGTGAAGCGGCTGAGGGCGTGCAATCGTACCTCGCCAATGTGAAACGGGCACTCGAGCAGAAGTCCAAAGCCTAGGAAGGCTGATCGCGCCTGGTTCGAATGTGCGCCAGTGAGCTATAGAAACAAGGAACTGGCGCACCGGCATACCGGCACACTCCCGCTCAGGGGTTTACAATCCGGCAACCTTTGTCTATGGCCGCAGGCATGGGTGAGATCATCGATGGCACTGCGGCCGCACGCGCCGTCCGGGCTGCGGTCCAGGAAGAAGTAGCGGCGTTTCAACGCGAGTTCGGTTGCGTACCGGCGTTGGCAACAGTGCTGGTGGGAGACGATCCGGGTTCTGCCAGCTACGTGCGCAGTAAGCACAAGGCATGCGCCGAACTCGGCATCGCGTCGGAGCGACACGAACTGGCGGCTGACACCACGCAGGCGGAACTCCTGCGTTTGGTGCACTCGTTGAATCAGCAGCCTTCTATCAGCGGCATCTTGGTGCAGTTGCCGCTCCCGCCGCACCTGGACTCCGACGCCGTGATCGATGCACTCGATCCCGAGAAGGACGTCGACGGGCTGCATCCGATCAACCAGGCACGCTTGTTCGCCGGCCGCGAAGGCCTGCGGCCGTGCACACCGCTCGGGATCATGCATCTCATCGACGGCACCGGGGTCGATCTCAAGGGCGCGCGCGCCGTGGTCACTGGACGCAGCATCCTGGTCGGCAAGCCGGTCGCCTTCATGCTGCTGGAGCGACACGCCACGCTCACCATCTGCCATTCACGCACGCGCGACCTGCCTGACGAGATCAGCCGTGCCGACATCCTGGTCGCGGCGATCGGACGCGCCGAGATGATTCAAGGAGAATGGATCAAGCCGGGGAGTGTTGTGATTGATGTCGGGATCAACCGCTTACCCGACAAGCGCCTGGTCGGCGACGTCGCATTCGCCACTGCCCGGGAACGGGCGGGATTCATCACACCGGTGCCCGGCGGCGTCGGACCCATGACGGTAGCCATGTTGATGAAGAACACGTTAACGGCGGCCAGACGGCAACTCGCGAAAAGTCGATAGCTCATAGTTGATCGTCAATAGTTGGATAACGGACGGCAGCACGATGCTGGCATTCAGCGAAACAGCTCCCCAAGACTGTCGACTATTGGCTATCGACTGTCGACTGAGTCTAGACTATCGGCGCAACACCTGGCTTCGCCCATGAACCGCACACCGGTGTTCCCGGCCCATGCGGCGCTCGGAGCGCGTTTCGTCGACTTCGGCGGTTGGGAGATGCCGGTGCAGTATACCGGCATCATCGACGAGCACCACGCCGTCCGCCGGCGCGCCGGTCTCTTTGACGTCAGCCACATGGGCGAGATCGAGCTGCGCGGCCCTCGCGCCTCTGCCGTGTGTCAGGAATTGACGACGAACGACGTCGGCCGGCTGCGCGACGGCCAGGCGCAGTACTCGCTCTTGTGCCTGCCCAGCGGCGGCGTGGTCGATGACATCATCGTCCACCGGATCACGGGCGAACGGTTCCTCCTCTGTGTCAACGCCGCAAACACGGAGAAGGACTTTGCCTGGATCGTCGAGCATCGCAACGGTGCCGAGGTGGTCAACCGCAGCGCCGAGTTCGGCCAACTGGCGCTGCAAGGCCCACGGGCAACCGGCATCCTCACGCAGGTGACGGATCTGCCGCTGCATGACATTCCTTCTTTTTGTTTTCGGGAAGGACTGGTCGCGGGCTGCCGAGCCCTGGTCGCCCACACCGGCTATACCGGTGAAGACGGATGGGAGATTTACTGCCCTGCCGAGAATGCGCTGGCGCTTTGGAATGCCTTGCTGGATGCGGGCCAAGCCTCCGGCATCGCACCCGCCGGTCTGGGAGCGCGCGACACCTTGCGGCTGGAGCGCGCGCTGCCGCTGTACGGCCACGAGTTGACGGCAGAGACGACACCTCTGGAAGCGGGACTCGGCTGGGTGGTGCGCTTCAACACAGGGGACTTCATCGGGCGCGCGGCCCTGCTGCGACAGCGCGAGGTTGGCGTGTCCCGCCATCTCGTCGGTTTGGTGATGACCGCACCTGGTATTTCACGGCAGGGATACCGCATTTTTCATGACCACCAGGAGGCTGGGGCAGTCACCAGTGGAACGAAGTCACCCACTCTTGGCAAGGCGATTGCGTTAGGCTATGTGGCGAGCACTTGGAAGGAGATCGGCACTCATCTCGGTATCGAAATCCGTGGCCGTTTGGTTGCAGCCGAGGTAGTTCCTTTGCCTTTCTATAGGCGCGCCGCGTAAGGAGGCATGCATGGAGTTTCCCGAAGACCTGAAATACTCGAAAGAGCACGAATGGGTGCTGGTCGAGGATAATGTTGCGACGGTGGGCATCACTGACTACGCGCAAGATCAGCTCGGCGACATCGTTTTTGTGGAATTGCCTGCGATCGACGACAAGGTGAGCAAGGAAGACGCCTTCGGAGTGGTCGAATCCGTCAAGGCGGTCTCTGACATCTACGCGCCGGTCAGCGGCAAGGTCCTCGAGGTCAACGACGATCTCCCGGACAACCCGGAGATGGTCAACGAGGATGCCTACGGCGACGGCTGGATGATCAAGATCGAAATGAACGATCCCGATGAATTGCAGGAACTGATGACCGCGGCGGAGTACGAGGTGTACGTCGCTGAGGAGAAAGAATAGTCTTCGAAGCCTTCAGCTCAGCGTTCAGCAAAGAATGACGCCACGCTACCCGAACGAGCTGACAGCTGATCGCTGAACGCTGCAAGCTGCTGCCGTGCGCTTCTTACCCCACACCAACGCAGATATCCGTTCCATGCTCGAGGCGGTGGGAGTCGCCGAGGTGCGCGACCTCTTCGTCGACGTGCCGCCCGAGCTGCGATCGCGTGCGGCCCTCAACATTGCACCGGGCCTGTCCGAGCTGGAACTCCGTACGCGCTTGGAGGCGATCGCCGCACGCAACCAAGCGGCGCAGCAGCTGTGCTTCGCCGGCGCCGGAGCCTATCCGCATTTTATTCCAGCGGTGATCGATCAGATCCTGCAACGGGCGGAATTCTACTCCGCCTACACCCCTTATCAGCCGGAAGTCAGCCAAGGCACGCTGCAGGCGATCTTCGAATTCCAGTCGCTGGTGGCGATGCTCCTCCAAATGGAGGTCGCCAACGCCAGCATGTACGACGGCGCCTCCGCCACCGCCGAGGCGGTGTTGATGGCGCTGCGCATTGGCCCCAGGCGACCGCGCGTCATCCTCTCCCGCGCGTTGCATCCACAGTACCGTGAGGTCGTTCGCACCTACACTACCGGTGCCCGTGAACTCGAGTTGGTGGAAGCCCCTTTCGGCACCGACGGGCGGACCGACGGCGACTGGCTCGCCGACAACGTCAACGACCGCACCGCCGCCGTCGTCGTTGGCCACCCGAACTTCTTCGGTGTCGTCGAGGATCTGGCCGCTGTCGCCGCGCTGACGCACAGCCGCGGGGCGCTCCTGGTCACCGCCACCACCGAACCAGTTGCGCTCGGCGTGCTCAAGGCGCCGGGTGCGTACGGCGCCGATATCGCCGTGGCGGAAGGACAAAGTTTGGGAATCCCCATGTCGTACGGCGGGCCTGGAGTGGGCTTATTCGCAACCCGAACCGCCCATGTGCGCATGATGCCGGGCCGTCTCGTCGGCGAAGCGGCGGACGGCGCTGGGCGGCGCGGCTACGTCCTGACGCTGGCAACCCGCGAGCAACACATCCGCCGTGAGAAAGCCACGTCCAACATCTGCACCAATCAGGGGCTCATGGCCCTCGCCGTTACAGTCTATCTGTCCACCCTTGGAAAAGCCGGGTTTCACGAACTCGCAATCGCCAATACCGCCGCCGCGCATCGCACCGCATCGCGGCTAACGGAAAGCGGCAAGTGGCAGTTGCAGTTTCGTGCGCCATTCTTCAATGAATTTGTCCTCACCGGCGCACAGGTCGATGCGCAGTGGGAGTCCGCTCGCCAGCAGGATGTGCTTGCCGGCGTTCCGTTGCGTCGCTGGTACCCGGAACTCCCCAACTCGTTGCTGCTCTGCGTGACCGAGCTCCACGCCGCCGCCGCCGTAGAGCGACTGGTGGAAGCGTTGAGCTGACATGCCGCCGGGCACGCGCAAACAAGCCGGCTTGCTCCTGGACGAGCCGCTGATCTTCCAACGCAGCCGACCCGACCGCCGCGGCTTCGACCTCGCCGGGAATGGCGCCGATCCAGCGGCCTTCCTGCCGGCCGACCTGATACGGGGGCCGATCGAGGGCTTTCCCGAGGTCAGTGAGCCCGAGGTGCTGCGCCACTTCCTGCGCCTATCGCAGTGGAACCTCGGCGCCGCCACGACCTTTTACCCGCTGGGCTCCTGCACGATGAAATACAATCCGGTGGCCAACGAAGTGGTGGCACGTCTGCCGGGCTTCGCCGGCCTCCATCCACTCGCGCCGGACGACGCGGCGCAAGGAGCGCTGGAGCTGATCTCAGAACTCGAGTCCCTCCTGGCGGAAATCAGCGGCATGGCGGCGGTCAGCCTGCAGCCTGCCGCCGGGGCACAGGGCGAACTCACCGGCATGAAGATGATCCGTGCCTACCACGTCGACCGTGGCCGGCCGCGCAGCAAGGTGATCATTCCGGCAAGCGCGCACGGCACCAACCCCGCCAGTGCGACGTTGTGCGGGTACAGCACGGTGCAGATCGAGCGCAGCCGTGACGGTTTACTGGATGTCGCCGCCGTCCGGCAGGTCATGGACGAGGACGTCGCCGCCCTGATGATCACGAATCCCAACACCCTCGGCCTCTTCGAGCGCGACATCATGCAAGTGGCGCAGACGGTCCATGAGCGTGGCGGTCTGGTGTATCTGGACGGGGCCAACCTCAATGCCTTGATGGGCGTGGCCAAGCCGGCACACATGGGCGCCGACGTTTTGCAGTTCAACCTCCACAAGACCTTCTCGACCCCGCACGGCGGCGGTGGCCCGGGCGCCGGCCCGGTCGGTGTCGTCGAAGCGCTGGTGCCGTACTTACCGACGCCGCGACTGGTTCGAGAGGGCGGCCAGCTCCGGTGGAGCGAACAGTTTCCCAAATCCATCGGTCGCGTGCGCTCGTTCTACGGCAACTTCGGCATGCTGGTGCGCGCCTTCGCCTACATCCTGGCCATGGGCGGTGACGGGCTGACGGAAGCCACGCGCATGGCCGTGCTCAGT
Organism: Candidatus Binatia bacterium; assembly: GCA_036382395.1. Taxonomy (NCBI): domain Bacteria; phylum Candidatus Binatota; class Binatia (SeqCode); species Binatia bacterium. Next base: position 6,645 of record DASVHW010000009.1, read on the forward strand.
GCCAACTACATCCGCCGCCGTCTGCAAGGGGCGTATCAGATCGCCTATCCCGGCGTCTGCATGCACGAGTGCGTTTTCACCGACAAGGGCTTTGAAGCCAGCGGGGTCAAGACGCTCGACATTGCCAAGCGCCTGCTCGATTACGGGTTCCACGCACCGACGATCTACTTTCCGCTCGTGGTCAGCGGGGCAATCATGATCGAGCCCACGGAAACCGAGAGCAAAGAAACCCTGGATGAATTCATCGCGGCGATGCTCACGATCGCACGGGAAGCGCGCGAGAATCCCGATCTGGTACGCAACGCACCGACGCTGACACCCGTCGGCCGCCTCGACGAAGCCCGCGCCGCACGGCGTCCGGTGCTGCGGTGGATGCCGGAGAGAAGTCCTGAGTCCTGAGTCCTGGGTGCTGGGTCCTGAGATCGGTGAGAGTTCGATGCGCTCGCTCTCACGCTCCCACACAGCTACAGCAGTCCCGCCCCCATCATCACCCAGGCAGGCACACGGCGCCCGGTTCTATCCATAACCAGGGTGACGCGTGCATCGAAGACGAAGTGGATCTTTCCATCGTTGGCTTCGGCGCCGGATGGCGGGTTGCGGTCGAAAAACCCTTCACGGCAGGCGGCCTGCAAGCTCCGATCGGTAGCAAAGGCGCTGCTCCCGGAGCGTCTCTGGATGTCAATGGCTACAACCTGCCCCTTCTTGTCCATCACGGCTTCCACCGTGGCATACTCCTCCGCTGCCTCCTGGCCGTTGTCGTGACTGCGGCGAACCATCATCACGAAGTTCTCGAAGACACGCACGGCGACGCGGCGCACAAACGGCGCAAACTGGTCGGCCTTGGTGTTGAGCATGGTGATGTCACCATTGCGCACGGCCGGCAGGAAGTCTCTGGAACCACCCAGGCCCTGCATGCGCCACGGGTCGCCATGGCGCAGCAGATCCGTTCGCTCTGCGCTGGCATGCTGCTCGGGCGCCGGGGCGGACGACTCCGGCTCCTGCGGCCGCACGACGCCTTCGCGGATCATTTCTTCCGACGACGGCAAGAGCTGATCCAGCTTCGGTACAGCCGCCACCTCCGGCTTGGCACCGTGGGACTCTTGCGCCGCCTTGCGCGCAACATCCTCCCGCGCACGCTTGGCCGCCGCCGGCGCACTCTTCGCTTCAGCCTTTTGCACGGCGGCTTGCGGTTTCGTCTCCGCTAGGCGCTTCGATTCGGGATCACCCGGTACGGGGTCGCCGCGATGGATTTTCTCCTCCTTGACCGTGTTGTTGCGGTCGCTGAGGAAACGGGGGTTTTCCGGCTCCTTCTCTTCTCCCGCATCGGACGGACTGACGATCTGTTGCTTGGGGACCGGCATCGCGGGCGGTGCCGGCGCTGCTTGTGGTGCAGGCGGAGCCACTGAAGGCGGCTTGGCCTGCGGCAGTGACACGACGTCAACGTCCAGGGCCGGAGGCATCTGGGGAATCGCCAGGCGCGCGCCGCGGGCCAAGGGCAAAAGACTCAGGATCAAACCATGCAGCAAAACCGAAAGAATCAGTGCCCAGGTGAGCCGCGATTGATCAGTGTTCATCACTTCCGAGAAGCTGTCTCACGTACCGTGACACTTCTTGTATTTCTTGCCGCTCCCGCAGGGACAAAGATCGTTGCGGCCCACCTTCTCGCTGTCGCGACGCACGGTTTCGACCTTACCGGGCTGGCGTTGAGGCATGCCGCCACCGCTCACCACCATCTGGGCGGGCTGCGGCCGCCGCCGCGCCTCCATGCGCTCGACGTCCTCTTGCCGCGCGATCTGGACCGTGAAGACTTTCTCCACCACATCGGCTTCGAGTTCTTCCATCATGGACTCGAAGGCCGTGAAGCCTTCCTTCTTATACTCCTGCAGCGGATCGCGCTGCCCGTAACCGCGCAGGCTGATGCCCTCCTTCAGGTGATCCATCGACAGGAGGTGGTCTTTCCACAGGGTGTCCACCGTTTGCAGCAGCACCAGCTTCTCGAGATGGCGCAACACCGGCGGCGTGAAGGCGCGCTCCTTTTCTTCGTACACCGCATGAATCTGATCGATCACCATCTGCTCGAGGCGGTCGGGGGTGAGGCCATCCTTATCGGCGTCGGTGACGGCGAAGCGCAGAGTGAAGTTTTTGTGGAGGACGTCGCTCAGCGCCTTCCAGTCCCACTCGTCGGCGTGCGTCTCGCGATTGGCGTACTGCGCAACGATGCCGCCGGCGACGTTCTCGGCCATCGTCAGCACGTCGGCCTTCAGGTTGTTGCTGCCGAGGATCTCCCGGCGGCGCCCGTAGATGATCTCGCGCTGCTGGTTCATGACGTCGTCGTATTCCAGCAGGTGTTTCCGGATATCGAAGTTGTGACCTTCGACCTTGCTCTGCGCGTTGGCCACGGCGCGCGTGATCAGGCGGTGCTCGATCGGGACACCCTCCTCCATCCCCAGGCGGGTCATCAACCCCTGGATGCGCTCGGCGCCGAAGATGCGCATGAGATCGTCTTCGAGCGACAGATAGAATCGGGATGAACCCGGATCGCCTTGCCGGCCCGAACGCCCGCGCAGCTGGTTGTCGATGCGGCGGCTTTCGTGTCGCTCCGTGCCGATGATATGCAAGCCGCCAGCCGCAATGACTTTCTCACGCTCCTGGGCGCACAGCTCCTTGTAGCCGGCCAGGATTTCGTCGTAACGCGTGCGGAACTCGAGTGGCGCCTTCTCCATTTCCTCGCGCACATCCTCGACCGCTTTGGTGTATTTCCGCCGCGTCTCTTCGTAATCGTGCTGGGCCGCCGCCACCGCTTCTTCGAACGGCTTGCGCTGCTCCAGGTAGGCGGCCTCCGCCTGTTTGTACTCCCGTTCGGTGTCTTCGTACACGCGCTTGGCAGCCTCGTAGTCGATTCCGTCGCCGTCCGACGCCACCAGCGCCTTTTGGATTGCACGTTCATAATCGCTGCGGGCCCGCTCGAACGCGACCCGAGCCGCCGCCAACCGGTTGGAGTCGCCGCCGCCATTGAGCGCCTCCTGCAGCTCGGCCAGCGAGTTCAGGAACCGCTGCTGTCCTTCATCGCCGAAGTACGGCCCGGTGACCCGATCCACCGCCTGCAAGGCCTCGCTGTAATTCGCCGCCGCCGTGGCGCACGCCGTAGCCATGCCGGTACCGGCACTGGCCTGTACCATTTTCCCCTCGTACTCGGCGCGCCACTTCCAGAAGGTGGCCTCCAAGTAGGCGCGGTGCGCATCCGTCAGCCGGTTCAGTGCTTCAGCCTGGTTCTCCTCGAAGGGTTGCCACTTGGGCTCAAATTTGCGCCGTGCTTGCTGGATGGCCTCGTCGTAACGTTCGCGGAGCTTCTGCAGGACTTCCTCATAGCGCTGGCCACCTTCCGGCAGTGCATCGGAGCGCTGAATCCATTCGTTCTCCATGTCGGAGCGGGCCAGGAACTCGGGGTTGCCGCCAAGCAGGATGTCGGTTCCACGGCCGGCCATGTTGGTGGCGATGGTCACCTGTTTGTGGCGCCCGGCTTGGGCGATGATGTTGGCCTCGGCCTCATGGTTGACGGCGTTCAGGACGTTATGCTTGGCGCCCTTCTTCTTCAGCATCTTGGCGAGGCGTTCCGACTTCTCCACCGACACCGTACCGACAAGCACCGGCTGGCCGCGCTCGTGGCAGTCGACGATCTCCTCAACCACGGCGTCGAACTTCTCGCGTTCGGTCTTGTAGACCGTGTCCGGGTGATCGGTCCGGGTCATCTTCTTGTTCGGCGGCACCACAACGACGTCGAGCTTGTAGATGTTCTTGAACTCGACCGACTCCGTGTCGGCCGTACCGGTCATGCCGGCCAGCTTCTTGTACATGCGGAAATAGTTCTGGATGGTGATGGTCGCAAGCGTTTGGTTCTCGCGCTCGATCCGCACGCCCTCTTTCGCCTCCACGGCCTGGTGCAAACCGTCCGACCAGCGTCGCCCGGGCATCAAGCGGCCGGTGAACTCGTCGACGATGATCACCTGGCCGTCCTTGACGATGTAATCGACGTCGCGATGGAAGATCGCGTGCGCTTTCAGCGCCTGATTGACGTGGTGGAGCGTGTCGATGTGGTTGGGGTCGTAGAGGTTGGTGATGCCCAGCATGCGCTCGACTTTGGAGACGCCTTGCTCGGTGAGTACGGCCGACCGTGATTTCTCATCGACCCAATAGTCCCCCGACTCCTCCGGCCGCTGATCACCGACGGCGTCCTTGCGCTCGCCCTTGCGCAGACGCGGGATGATGCGGTCGATGACGTAATACTGGTCGGTGGATTCCTCCGCCGGTCCGGAAATGATGAGCGGTGTGCGCGCCTCATCGATCAGGATGTTGTCGACCTCGTCGACGATGGCATAGTTGAGCTCGCGCTGGACATACTCCTCCAGCGTGAACTTCATATTGTCGCGCAGGTAGTCGAAGCCGAACTCGTGATTGGTCCCATAGGTGATGTCCGCCAGGTAGGCGTCCTTGCGGTCGATCGGCCGTAGGTTGAGCATGCGGTAATCTTTCACCACGTACGTCGGGTCGTAGAGAAAACTCGCCTCATGCACGATCGATGCGAGCGACACGCCGAGCAGATGGTAGATGGGTCCCATCCACTGGACGTCGCGCCGGGCGAGGTAGTCGTTGACCGTCACCAGATGTGCACCGCGGCCGGTCAGGACGTTGAGGTAGAGCGGCGCCGTGGCCACCAGCGTCTTGCCCTCACCGGTCTTCATCTCGGCGATCTTGCCTTCATGCAGCACGACGCCGCCGATCAGTTGGACATCGAAATGGCGCAGGCCGGTGGCTCGCTTCGACGCCTCGCGCACCACGGCAAAGGCCTCGGGAAGGATCTCGTCCAGGACTTCGTTTTCCGCCTCACGCAGGGCCTTCTCCTGCTCTTCGATCTCCGTCCGCAGGGATTTCCCGCCCTCGGCATCGGCCTCGGCAGGGTTCTCCGCTTGTTGCCGCTCGCGGGTCTTGAGCTCCTCCAGATGGGCCCGCGCCGCAGCCGTCTGCTCGCCGATACGGGTACGGAATTCGTCAGTCTTGGCGCGCAGTTCGGCGTCGCTCAGGGCCGAAATCGTGGGTTCGAACGTATTGACGCGCTCGCCCAGCGGCCACATGCGCTTCAGCTCACGCTCGTTCTTGGTTCCGATGATCTTCTTGACGATGTTCAGCATTTTTCTAAGAGTTCGCAGGTTCCAAGGTTCAAGGGTCCGAGGGTTTTCCTCTGAACCCTAGAGCCCTTGGACCTCTTAACCCAAAAAGACTAGCAGTTTACAAAACGGGATGCATCTTGCGCGCCTACCGCTCGATGCGCACGGCAGAGTCGACTTTCTGGCCCATGAAACGGCCGGCGACTTTGATGAATCGCTCCGGTACGTCGGTAACGAAGAAGCTGACCGACCCGTCTCCCGACCGCCGCATGAGGCCGTAGCGGACGAGCGTCTCCCGCACCGTAGCGGCGGTCGTCCGCGCCGAATCCACCAACGCCACGTTGGGCCCCATGGTCTCGCCGATGACGTGTTCGAGCAGCGGGTAATGCGTGCAACCCAGGACAAGGGTGTCGATACCGCTGCGCCTCAGGCTCGGCAGGTACAGCGCCGCCGCCGCGCGCGTCACCGCATTGTCCAGCCAGCCTTCCTCCGCCAGTGGAACGAGCAGTGGGCAGGCACGGGTATAGATTTCCAGATCCCCATCCAGCCGCTTCAGCGCCCGGGTGTAGGCGCCGCTGGCAATCGTGGCTTCGGTGCCGATCACGCCGATCTTGCGATTGCGCGTCTGCGTCACCGCCTGGCGCGCTCCGGGCTCGATCACGCCGATGACCGGAATGTCGAAGCGCTCGCCGAGCGTGTCCAAGGCAACCGCCGCCGCACTGTTACACGCCACGACCAGCATCTTGATGCCTTTGTCGACCAGAAACTCGGTGTTCTCCAGCGAATAGCGCCGCACCGCATCCGCCGACTTGTTACCATAGGGGAAGCGCCCGGTATCGCCGAGGTAGATCAGGTGCTCGTGCGGCAGTAACTCCATGATCTTTTGCAGCACGGTGACTCCGCCCACGCCTGAATCAAACACACCGATCGCGGCCTCCGCCTTCCGCGGCGCTCCATTGCCCGCGGCGGATGACCGTGCGGCCGATTCCGGCCCGTTCTGCGCGCGCACCTGTCGGCGCGGGCCGTTGGTAAGCTTGCGAGGGGAGCGCATCAGTGTGCCGCGACTCGTCGCGGTGCGACTCGTAGCGGTGCGACCAGTCGCTCGGCGACCTCGCGGTCGGACGGCGATTCGCCGAAGACTTTGTCCCAGACGCCCGGGGGCTCCATGCAGATGTACACCGGCATAAGATGATCGATTTGCCGCAGCCATTCTAGCATCCGCCGATACATTTTCACTCGCAGACCGCGCCAGGCTCGATCCTTGCCGTCAGGTCCAGGAACCAGCTCCCCTGAGAGCACCAGGCTCGGCTGCGGTCGCGCCTTGATCGCAGCCTTCAGTCGCGGCGTCATGCGCAAGCTGCCCAGGCTCACCCAGGCGATGCGGCGCGTGTCGAGCCGCGGGAACACCTGGTCGATCACCTGGCGATACCCTTCCTCCCAACCGTCGTGGGCGATGATCGGATCGAAATGAAATCCGACCTTGTACCCGGCGGCTTGCACCCGCAGCGCCGCGCGGATCCGCTCCTCCAAGCCGGCGGTGCGGTCTTCCTCGGTGGCCATGATGGCAGTAGCGTTGAGCGACCACGAAATGACCGTCCGGTCCTTCGGATCAAGGCCGAGCAGGTTCTCGACGCAATCGCTCTTCGTCTTCAACTCCAACACCGCGTTCGATTTCTCGGCGAAAAACGGTACCAACTCGCAGGAGAGATCGGTGAGGTGATCAAGGGCCAGACTGTCGCCCAACTCGCCGGTCCCAATCCTGAACGTGCGGGCCGGATGTGCAAGCAGCACCGCATCGATCTCCGCCAGCCCGTCGCCGACGTTGGTGAACGCCTTCACGGCAGCGTTATTGGCCAGGTAATCCTGCAGGAAGCAGTAGCTGCAATCGAACGGACAGTTCGAAGCGAGGTTGACGACGAGGTAATTGCAGCACACCAGCCCGGTGGTGCCGGCGGGGCAGTACTGCATGAACGTGCCGCGGTTGCGCTTGATGATCAGTCGGCGCTTGCCTGCATCGAAATTCTCACCCGGCTCCGCTGCGCTGGTGTCGTCGATCACGTGAACCGGCGTCTCGGGCAAGCGCGCCCGCACCCGCCGCGCCAGCGAGGAATCTTCTTCGCCGCGCTCGATCCACAGCGTCTTGGGGATCCAGCCAGTCACGGTGCTTCCGCCAAGAGCTGGAAGATGGCCTGGCACTCCGGCTTCTGTGCGGCGGCCTGCAGCCGCTCGGCAGCCACCTCTAATGATGTAAGACTGTTGGCGACGATCTCGATCCGCACCTCATCGCCTTCGAGGAACTCCGGAAACGTCACCCGCACATTGCGCGGCAGATCCAACTGGCGCACCAGGGCAGCCAGTCGATCTTCAGTCGACGCCAGCTGCGGGAAACGCAGGCGACGCAGCGCGCCTTTGACCAGCTTCAGCTTGTCGTTCCGTCCGACAGTGCGGTTGCGCCGGGCCGTGGCTACCGGTGCAAGCGCCAACACCTGCGCCAGCGAGACACCGTCACGGAGGGCGATCTCCTCGGTCCATTCCCACAGGTCGCGCAGTTGGTTCTCACCCAGTCGCAGCTCCCGGGCCAGCTCCAGCAGCGCCCGGCCGTCATCCGGTTCCAGGGCCAGCCAGCGCTCGATCGTCGCCGAGTTGTACTTGCGCTCCTGCGCAAAAACGCGAAGCGCGGTATCGGGATGATCCTCAGGCACGGCGACTCCCCGCTGCCTCGCTCCAAGGGACTGTCGATAAACGGGAGACCGACCCTTCGACAGGCTGCCCATGAACCGCGCTGTCCGTCGCCCAGGGCGTTGCCCTGGGCTCATGGCTTGCCGCCCTTTCAGGGCTGATACCAAGGGAGTCCAACTGGCGGAGAACAGCAGCCCCAACGGGGCGGCCATTCATCAGCCCGGGGCATCGCCCCGGGCGGTGGCGTCGGGTGTGAGAACGGTTCATGGGCGCTCCAAGCCGGTGTCCTCGCCGGTCAGGTTCTCAGGGTGAGCGGAATTCTCCTTTGAAATTGAATACCCAACCGCTCGTGCTGAGCTTGTCGAAGCACTGTTTGCGAGAAAATCGACACTCCCCCTTGGGGGACTGTCGATAAATGACCGGCCGCTGGTTTCGTCTACCGTATTTTCCGCGTGCTTCCGTAGCGGCGCAGCATGCTGCGCCCCTACATTCCGAGAAAATCGACAGTCCCTTGGGAGAGGGGAGCCGAAGGAAACGTCGTCCAACTTGCGTAACGAATTACTGGCAGGGAGGGCACGGTACGCTTCGGCCTCCGCATGGCGCCCGCGCCGTGCGGCCCCTTGGGCCAGGATCTGGCATTTCTCCGCCAGCACGGCCAACGTTGCGCGGTGTTGCACCGGGCTCAAATCACCCTGCGCGAGCAAGCGAACCAGCGCCGCCACGCGAAACCGGTCCATGCCCCAGAGCTGGCGCGAGAGCTGGTCGGCATGGCCGCCCCGCTTGACCACGAGGGCGCGATCGACGAGCCAGACCGGCGTGTTGCGGGCAATACGCAGCCACAAGTCGTAGTCCTCGCACACCGGCAAGCTCTCATCGAAGCCGCCGACACCTTCGAACAAGCTCCGGCGCAGCATGACCGCAGACGGGCTCACCAGGCAGAGACGCAAGCTGGGCTCGAAGATGTCACCGCTCGGTTTGCGGTGGTGGGCGCAGGGGTTCACCCGTACGCCGTTGCGGATCCAGATTTCCTCGGTCTGGCAGATCTCAGCGCCGGGATGCTCCGCAAAGAAGGCCAGTTGTGCGGCCACCTTGTCCGGCAGCCACAGATCGTCGGAGTCCAAAAAGGCGATCAGCTCGCCGCGGCTGGACGCCACGCCGAGATTACGCGCCGCCGCCACGCCGCGATTCTCGGTGCGGATCAGGCGAATTTGTGCGCCGAACTCGGCGCGCAGCGCCTCGGCCGTGCCGTCGGCGGAACCGTCATCGACGACGATGATCTCGCACTCGGCGGCGCGTTGCGCGCACACCGACGCCACCGCCTGGCGCACGAGTTCACGGCGATTGAAGGTGGGAATGACGACGCTGACCGGCACAGGCCGCATACTTACTACACAGCCGCCGCCGGATAAAGCGCGGTCCGAAGCCCTCATTCGTGGTGCGCTCGCGAGCGTCCGCAGCTTGGAAAGGAATTCCCGGGCTGCCCGCTTGGGTTCCCTCCCCTGTTGCCAATTCCGGCAACGGGGGAGGGTCAGGGTGGGGGAAGGCGGAACCCAACCCGGCAGTTGTGAAATGCAGCTCAGAGGTATACGCCGCGTAGCGGAGGGCACGTATGAGCGCATTTGCCGACAAGGTGGCGATCGTCACGGGTGGGGCTTCGGGGATCGGGCGTGCACTGGGCCAAGAGCTGGCGCAGCGCGGTGCCCGCGTCGTGCTTGCCGACATCAACGGCCAGTCGGCGCAGGCAGCCGCCGACGCCATGACCAGCGCAGGTGGCCGCGCGCGGGCGGCGGCGATCGACGTGCGCGATGCCGATGCGGTGCAGGGTCTGGTGACGGAGACCGCCGCCACGTACGGCCGACTCGATTACATGTTCAACAACGCCGGCGTCGCCCTCGCTGGAAAGACCCGCGACATGACGCTCGCCGACTGGAACCGGCTGATCGACGTGAATTTGCGCGGCGTGGTGCACGGCGTGGTGGCCGCCTACCCGGTGATGATCGCGCAGGGGTTCGGCCACATCGTGAACACCGCTTCCGCCGCCGGCATCACGCCGACGCCCGGACTCACCGCGTACGCCACCACCAAGCACGCCGTGGTCGGCCTCTCGACGTCATTGCGCGGCGAAGCGGCGCGGCATGGCGTGCGCGTCAGCGTCGTGTGCCCGGGCCTGATCGACACGCCGATCAAGGACAACATGACACTGCTCAACACCGACCGGCAAGCGCTGCTCAACAGCGCTGCTCAAAAGCATACCGCTCAAGCTCCACCCGCCGGAGGCCTGCGCGCGCGCCACCCTGCGTGGGGTGGAGCGCAACCAGGCGATCATCGTCGTCACCGCCTTCGCCAAGATCGGCTGGTTGCTCTACCGTTTATCCCCGGCACTGATGGGACGTCTGATCGCGCGCGGCGCGCAGCGCAGCCTCGTGCTCGCGGAATGAGAATGCGAGTCGGAAGAGGCCTTGCCGAACTTCTGCCGCAACGTGGACCGCGGTGCCGGCACGGAGGCCGGCGCTACCGTTTTCCGTGGCTTCTCATGACGCCGGGAGGGCCGGCGTCCCCGCCGGCCTGCCTTTTTCGGTAGAGCCCGACTGGAGAGTAGTGTCCGTTGGCACGCCCCCGTATCGACTTCGCCCCCAGTCTTCCATGAGCCCATGGCGCTGTTGAAGAGCGGCGCCGGAAATATGCCGCCAGAGGTGGCAAGGGTTGTCCATTTCAGCAGGCAACCCACCAGCAGGTCAGACGATAGTTAGCCTCTACGAGTGGCGGCTAGATCAGGCTTGCGGTATTGTCGAAGCGAGGTTGAACCATGCAGCACACAGCGATTCTCGAGCCCCCTGGGTTTGCGGATCTCCCGAAGGCCGAGCAGATCCGGTATCTGCAGGCGCTGTGGGACCGCATTGCTGAGCAACCCGGCGAGATTCCGGTCCCGGAAAGCCATCTGAAACTCGCGGAGGAACGGCTCGCCGAGTACCGGCGTGATCCGACGCGCGCTCAGTCGGCGTACGAAGTCCTCGATCGCCTGGCTAAGAAGCGGTGACCGAATATCGGTTGATTTCGGAGCCGCGCGCCGATCTTGATGTGGAGGCGGCGTTCGAGTGGTACGAGAAGGAACGACCAGGCCTAGGGCTGGAGTTTCTCGATGAGCTTCGCGCAGCCTACAACCGCATCGTCGACAACCCGTTCAAGTACCAGCATCTGCGCTCTGGGGTCCGCCGTGCGTTACTTAGACGCTTTCCCTACGCGGTCTACTTTGCGATTGAAGACGATGTTGTTGTCGTGGTTGCTGCGCTGGACGCGAGTCGCGATCCGGCCGAGTGGCAGCGCCGAAGAGGCTAACCCACTGGATCGGAGCGCGGGCATGACGTGGGCTGTTTGCATAGAGCCGTTGGCGTGCGCCCGCGGCCGCTCACGGGCAAGCCGTTAGCACTTCCGGAATCATTCTTGCCCCCGGGCGACGTCCAACGTAACCAGCATCGGATCAAGGCGCGCTTGTCTCCCGCGCAGGAACTCGGAGGCGTTGGAATCGTTGCGAGATCGTCCGGATGCTGCCGGGCGTGAGAGACAGGGCGCGCCGCGACAGCGCCGGCACCGGCTGCGGCAGTCAGCGCACAGCGCCGTTCAGATACTCGAGTGCCACCGTCACCAGGGTCTCGACGCCAAGCGGCAAGGCGCGCTCATCGAAGTCGAACTGCGCGTGATGCAACGGGAACGGTTCCTGGTGTGCGGGCCGCGCCCCGAGGAAGGCGAAGGTGCCGGGGACGTGTTCGAGGTAGAGGCCGAAGTCTTCCGCACCCATCACCGGGTGCTCCATCTCGATGACGGCATCGCTGCCGCGCGTTTCGCCGATCACCTGGCGCACGAAATCGGTGAACCCGGCATGGTTTACCACCACGCCGGAGCCATGGACATACGCCAGCTCCGCGGTGGCGCCGAAGGCTTCTGCCGTGTGACGAATCACCTGCTCGAGCCGTGCCGGCATGTCGGCCCGCACCGCTGGGTCGACCGTGCGCACGGTGCCCCCCAGTACCACCTCCGACGGGATCACATTGAAAGCCGCGCCGGCCTGCAGGAAGGTGATGCTGATGACCACCGGGTTCTTCACGTCGAAGCGCCGGGTCACCAGCGTCTGCAGATTGGTAATGATCTGCGCCGCGGGCGGCACGGGGTCGATGCACGCATGCGGCTCGCTGGCGTGGCCGCCTGTGCCCTTCACCACCACCCGAATCACGTCGGCGCTGGCCATCACCGGCCCGCGGCGCACCCGCAGCTCGCCCACAGCACCCAGCGGCTCGAGGTGCAGGCCGAACACCGCATCGACAGCCGGCGCCCGTGTGAGGCAGCCGTCCGCAATCATCTCGCTGGCCCCGCCGTACGTCTCCTCCGCCGGTTGAAAAAGAAGCTTGACGTTGCCGTGCAGCCGGTCGCGCACGTCGTACAAAATGCGGGCGGCCCCCAGCGCCATGGCCACATGACCATCGTGACCGCACGCGTGCATGACTCCCGGAACAGTGGAGCGGTACGGCCGCTCCGCATCCTCGTTCAGTGGCAGCGCGTCCATATCGGCGCGTAGCGCCAGCGTACGACCAGGATGGGCACCGCGCAGGACGGCGACCACGCCGGTGCCGCCGACGTGCTCCTGTATCTCGAACTCCATGGGCTGCAGCGCCGCGACGATCAGTTCCGGCGTACGCCGCTCCTGATTCCCGAGCTCCGGATGCGCGTGGATGTCCCGCCGGGTGGCGATGAGAAAGTCCGTCAGTGCGCGCGCCCGTTCACCTACGGACTGCCGCAGTTGATCATCCATCGTCAGGCTGATCGCACAGACCACGCCGTCGGGTCAACGGGAGCGTCCGCCGGGCACTGTCCTATTTAGACACTCGGGGCGGGAAGGGAGCGGAAGAAGGTGGAACCTCCAATATCGGCATCGGGAACGCTTTCTCCTTTTATTTCAGAAACTGCGTTGCAAACGCCTCCATGCGTCGCTTTTTGAAGTCGAGTGTGGTGGGCACCACTTTCCCGTCAACAAAGAAATGCGCGCCGCTCACCATCGTCACACCCATCTCTTCCAAGCGTTGGTAGGTGTCGGGTCCTGACATCATGGGTGCCAGCCACACATCGAAAGGTTTATTGAGTGTGCCGTGCTCTCTTCGCGCTGCATCAATGCGCTTGAGCATCGGCGGGATTTGTTCTTCCGTGTAACGCACACCCAACCAGCCGTCGTTCTGCGCCGCGCGGCGAAATGCCGCGGCGCTCTCGCCGCCGACAAGAATCGGGATCGGCCGCGAGGTGCCCGGCGACATCATGAGCGGGTTGAAGTCAAAAAACTCGCCGTGAAATTCCACCATCTCCCCGGTGAGCAGTTTCTTGATCACCGCAATCTGCTCGTCGCAGCGTTTACCACGGGTGTGGAAATCTTGGCCGGTCAATTCAAATTCGGTTTTCTGCCAGCCCACACCGATACCGAGAACCACCCGATCGTTGGAGATCACCGCCGCAGTGGAAAGCGCTTTCGCGACGGAGAACGGATCGCGCATCGGCAATACATACACGGTCGTCAAAAATCTCGCGTCTTTCGTTTCTCGAGCGAGCGCTGCGATGATCACCCACGGATCGGGCCAATGCGTGTGCGGCTCCCACAGCACGGTGCCATCTTTGGTGTACAAATATGCATCCCCTGGTTCTCTGGTCGTCACCAGATGATCGCCAAAGCTCACACCATAGAAGCCCAGGTCTTCGGCGCGCGGCGGCGGGCGGGGCAGGGGTCAGCCTGACCTTAGGCGGGTGACGCGGCGGGGGAATGGCGCTGCTTGGAAACGTAGCGCTTCACTCTGATCTGTCCTTCTCTCTCGCGGGTCTGCGCGATGTCGTAAGAGGACTGCATCCGCATCAGCGTGTCCATCTTCACGCCAAAGGCTTTCTCGATCCGCAGGGCCATATCCCCGGAGAGATCGGCTTTGCCATTGAGCAGACTGGACAGGGCGGGGCGGGAAACCTGAAGCACCGCCGCCGCCGCCGTGACCGTCAGTCCAGCGGGCTCGATAATCTCCGTTCGGATGAAATCTCCGGGATGGGGCGGGTTCTTCATCGGCATAGCGTTTCCTCCTTGTTCCTAGTGGTAGTCTTCTAAGTTCACGTCGAAGATTGTGCGCTCTGCGGTGTCGACGCGGAACGTCAGACGCAGGTTGCGGGTGACGCTCAGGCTCCACGTCCCCTTGCGATCGGCGGTCAGCGTGTGCACCTTCCAGACCGTGAGCGCACGCAATTCCTCAGGGTCTTTCATGTCATCGAGGTACGCGAACATCTTGCGGAGCTTGTCCACGGTATCGGGCGGCACGCCGTTCGCGCTGCCGTCGACGTAGAGGCGCTTGAGCCCCTTATGGGCGAAGTTCCGTATTTTCACCGAGGGATTGTAGCCCGTAGCTTAACACTTATCAAAGGCTCTCCCTTTCTCCCGGCTGGCACCATCGCCAGCCTCGTGAAACCGAGTGGGCCATTGAGGGACGTAGGTCCGAGTATTCCGAGTTGCAGTACACGCCAGTCCCTATAATCCTTGATTACTGTATGCTGCGGCTCTGCACCCTACGCCCATGCCGCGTGGCGCTACATCGAGACCGTGCGTATTCGTCTCTCGGTCGATGCGATCCATCACTGCAGGCTCGTCACCCGTTCGCTCCCCGTCGCGTCCTTAGAGATTTCGGCCATCAACTGCATCCGCTCCCGAACGCGGAATACTCGTTCCTACGTGCCGCAAGCCTCGGTTCGTGCTCAGCTGCCAAACCGCGCGGCTAATCCCTTCAGCGTCATGTTCTCCGCGATCGCGTCGTGCGGAATCAACACGTAGCGCCACGGCTTGCCGTGATACGTCGCGGCATGAGTGGATGCGTTCGCGCACCACTGGATGGCCACTGCCTTCTTCGCCAGCACGACCGGATCATCCATCTGGTTGCTGGCCTTCGGCTCCAGCATGTAGATCGTGTCGGCGGTCTCCGCGACGAAGTCCGGCTGGTATTCCAAGTGATCCGCCCCTTGCCGGTAGAAGATCTGGAACTGCCCCTTGGCTGGCTTGAACCATTTGACGGCGTCGCGATCCAGAGTCGCCGCGAGCTTGCGCTCGGCGTCTGAGTCGAACTTCTGCACGGAGTAGAGGCAACGCTTGAACCCACCGAACAGGTATTTCGCCATGTTGCTTTTATCCGAAGGCGCGACCCGGTAGTCCGCCGGCGGGTCCTGCACGGAGTAGGTATAGGCGCTCTCCTTCAGCTCGGTGAAGCCCTTGCTGATCTTCACTTCATAGCCGGACGCGTCTTCCCAGTAGTGCTCCTGCATCTGGGCGTGAATGAAGCGCGCAATGTCGCGCTGATAGCAGCGCAGCACTTTGCGCGTATCGTCCTCGGACTTGAGGTAGCTCTGAAAATGCCGCACCGTCTGCGCGGCCAAGTCATAGAGCAGATCGGCGTGGTCGTCGTAGGAGATGTCGTCAAAGTCCACCAGACCACTCACGACATAGTCTTCAAGCCTGGCCTCCTCGATGCTGCCACGCCCGAGCGCCACCACTTCGAGCTGGTTGGTGCGCAGGTACTGAATCCAAAGTTCATCGGAGATCTTCGGGTACTTGAGCGTGTCGAGCTTCAGCGTGAACGCCTTGAACCCTGACTTCACTTCACCCCTGGGCACGACCAAAATTCTGGGGATATCGATGGTCTCCTGCATGACTAGGTCCACGGTCTTCGCCACCACTGCAGCGATATCCGGCTTCTCCACCACGCCTTCCAGCTCCATCTGCGTGGGCGCACGTTGCTCCTCGACCGCCTTCACGATGGCGGCCTGGATTTCCGGCTTCTTCAGGTGCTCGATGGTGGGTAGGGTCTGCGGCTGGTTCTCTAGCTTGCGGATTACCCGCCAGGCGATCTGCGCCACCTGCTGCTCTTCCGGTTTGGTGAACACGGGCGCCTGGTCTTGCCCAGCCACCGTCGTGCCGCTGGTGACCTGTGCCGGCTTCAACCCCAGCTTGGTGGCGAGCTGCGATTGCGACACTACCGTCGCCGTCTTCTGTCCGAGTTGGTCGGTATCCAGCACCACTGCCTGCAAGCGGATGGCGGAATCTGGCTTGTTGGCCTCGTCGATGATCTCCTGGAACTTGTCGTGGGCGACGATGTTGAGCCGGTCCACGGCGGTTACACCGGTGCGCTTGCCGTAGGGCAGCCGCAAGCCGCGGCCGATGGACTGCTCGATGAGAATGCGTGCATTGGCCGCCCGCAGCGGCACGATGGTGTAGAGGTTGGTCACGTCCCAGCCTTCTTTCAGCATGTTGACGTGGATGACGATCTCGGTCGGCTCTTCGGTATGCTCCACCTTGAGCAGCCGCGTGATCATTTCCTCTTCTTCGGCGCCGGTCCGGCTGGAATCCACCTGGATCACCTTGTCCTTGTACCGCCCCTCGAAGAAGCCGTCGGACTGGATCAGCGCCATGAGCTGGCCCGCATGCGTCGTGTCGCGGGCAATCACCAGCAGGAACGGCTTGACGATGGAGTTGTCGCTCTCGCGTGCGTAGGTCTCCAGCTCCACCTTCACGCTTTCGTGCAGACGCACGCCGTCCTCCAGCTTCAAGCGCTCGATCTCCTCCGCCGACATGCCGGCGGGGTTGAAGTTCTTACGCGTGACGACTGCCGGCTCCTTCACGAACCCGTCGGCCATGGCCCTGCCCAGCGGATAGTCGTAAATCACGTTCTTGAACGCCACCGGGCCCTTGCTCGTTTCCACGAAGGGCGTGGCCGTCAGCTCCAGCCCGAGAATCGGCCTGAGCTCATTGATCACCCGAACGCCCGCGCTTGCCCGGTACCGGTGCGACTCATCCATCAGCAACACTAGGTCGGGAAGCCCGGCAAGGTAGTCGAAGTAGCTCTCCCCTAAGATTTCGATCATCCGCTTGGTTCGCGGGGGCTTTCCGCCACGGACCTCCGAGTTGATCTTGGAGATGTTGAAGATATTGACTCGCACCCCTCCAAACAGGGAGCCGCTGGCCGGGTCTCGCTGATCGTAGTTGTCGCCCGTAATGAGAGCCGGCATATTGACCGCGAACTCAGCAATGCCCTTGAACACATACTTCGGCGTGTTCGGCGTGAAGTCGGCGATCAGCTTGTTGTAGATGGTCAGGTTCGGCGCCAGGACGAAGAAGTTGTCGAGGCCGTGCGCCAGGTGCAGATAGCTGATGAAGGCGCCCATCAAACGCGTCTTGCCTACGCCCGTGGCAAGGGCGAAGCACAGCGACGGAAACTCGCGCTCGAAGTCCGTTACCGATGGAAACTCGCTGCGGATGGCCTCCAGCAAGGTGGCGGTGTCGGCGCCCTTGCGGGGCGGGGCGATCTCGGTGATGCGGTCGAGAATTTCCAACGAGCGGCGCTGCGGCGGGCGCAGGCTCAGGCGGCCGGCGATGGCGTTGACGTGGCGGTTCATGGCTTGCGTGTCCGCTTTCTTCTTACCTGCGGCCCAGGAAGCGCGAGTTGCCGCAGCTCCCGGCGCAGCTCCTGTTCCAGCTCCTCCTCGGTCGGAAGATAGAGCTGGTAGCGGCTGGTGAAGATCTTCCGCGCCAGCTGCTCACCCAACGTGTATTTCACTACCGCATCGTTCTTGTCCGGGCACAGGATCAGCCCCAGCGTGAGATTGTCGCCCTCGGTGCGTCGCTCGCGGTCGAAGTAGTTGACGTAGAACTGAATCTGCCCGAGGTCGGCGTGCGTCAGTTTGCCCACCTTGAGGTCGATGAGCACGTAGCACTTCAGGATGGTGTGGTAGAAAACCAGGTCGATGTAGAAGTGGTCGCCGTCGAGCGTGATGCGCTCCTGCCGGGAGACGAAGGCGAAGCCCTTGCCGAGCTCGAGCAGGAACGTCTGAAGATTGTTGATCAGCGCCTGTTCCAGCTTCGATTCCACCAGTCGCGGGGACTCCGGCAGGCCGAGAAACTCGATGACCGTAGGGTCCTTGAAGACATCAATCGGCTGCATAACCTCTTGGCCGCGGGTCGCCAGCCTCATCAGGCCCTTCTTGTCGCGGCTCTTCGCCAGGCGTTCGAACAGCAGGCTGTTGATCTGGCGCTCCAGTTCCCGCGCCGACCAAGTGTTGCGGATCGCCTCGATTTCGTAGAAGGCTCGCGCGTCAACGCGACCGACGCGCAGGAGTGTGCGATAGTGAGTCCACGACAGGTTGGGATGCAGTCGGCCGGGCTGCCACGATTCGTCACGCGGTGCGTGGCGAATCATCCGGCTCACCGAGCCAGCCTCGTCTTCGAATTCGTCACGTACCCCGTAGCCAATCTGTAGTGCGGATACGGCATTGGTCAATTCCCCACGCAGTGCGTGGGGTTTCTCGGCACCGATGAAGGCGGCGCGCCGCTCCGATTTCCGACGCACTGCGTCGGATTTTTGCGATGAAGCAGAAATCCGACGCACCGTCTCGGATTTCTCATCCGGCAACAGCCGGGTGTATTCCAGGTAGAAACGGCGGAACAGCTCGAGGTTGTCCACCGAGTAGCCGGTGCCGAACTCCCGTGTCAACTTGGCCGCCAAGTCGGAAAGCAGCTCCGCCCCATAGGCTGCCCTTCGCTTCCCAGCCTGCTCCTCTTCCACGATCTCCCGCCCGACGAGCCAGTTGGCCACGACCTGTGTGGTGTTAACGGTGCGCGCGACGCTCCTGCGCGCCGATTCGAGGATCTCGCCAATGCGGAAGGGGCAGCTACCCTACTGATCTTCCGCCCAGTCTCCCGAGAACCGTGCTGGGTCGAGCGCGTCTCGGATGGTGGAGACGACCTTGAAGTCCACGCCCAACGCCGCGAAGTGCTTGCCGCCGCAATCGGTTTTGCGCCGCTCGGTTTCACGCAGATCGTCCGGATCCGTCGTGCCCTTCGTCTCTCGCACCAGGTATACTTTGAGGTCGTCTTCGTACACGATCGCCCAGTCGGGGTTGTATGGCCCGATTGGGGTGTCGACGGTGAACCAAGATGGGAGCTTGAGAAAGAATCGCACACGCGGGTTGCCGTCCAGCTGCTCGGCGAATCGATGCTCCACCTCGGACTGGAACTCGACGAAGTCGTACAGCGTCTTGTCGGCGCTCTTCACCTGGTACAGCCGATCGAGATAGCGAAACAGCTCGTCCTCGCCCTCCGGCTCCAGGCGACGCATCTCCCAGAACTGACCGTCGACTTTCTCGTAGCGAATTCCCTCGAGCATCAAGTCCGAGAGCGCACGCTGAAGTTGCTTCGTCGTCTGGGTGACGAAGGCCTGGGGATTGACCGGAAATTCCGCCAGGCGCCCCGACTCGACGAGGATGCCAACCAGCGTCGACCGCGTCAGCTCCGTCTCATTCTGCAGGTAGCCGAGGATATCGGGCAGCCAACTTGATGGCTGCGCGTCGATCTGCCGTTCCTGAAGGATCGACACCGGCTCGACCCCAGCCTGCGTGATGCCGATCTCAGCGCGTTGCACTTGAACTCGGACGGGTTGGATGCGAGGCATTCCCCGCAAACGCGCGACCGCCCGTTGTTTGAGTTCTACGGAGGCGAACTCCACACGATAGCGCGTCCGCTGGCTGATCTTCTGCCACAGTGCCTTGAAGTCGCCGCTTTCGTCGTACACGTGCTTGCGAAAATTGAGCGGCTTGCGATCGCGCGCGTTGAGAATCCGGTTCTTGAAGACAAACCGGCTGAGCTGGTCGGTGATCGCAGCGCGTAGCTCCGCAAAGTCCGGCGGCACATCGAGCACGAAACCGCGCCGGCGCGGGTCGAAAGCTGGCTGCAACTCACCCTCGGGATTCAGGTAGCCCTTGGCCTGCAAGTGATCCCAGATCCGCAGCGAGGCCGGCGTGCCGATCGCGCGAACCGCTTCACCCGGGGCAGCCGGCGCCACCAGTTTAGTGAAGGCCTCCCGTGGCACCTTGCCGAAGCGGATGCCGTAGTCCTCCTCGTATTCCGTCTGCAGGGTGCGCGCGAACTCTTCGTAGGCTTCGTTCGCAACGACGGTCAGAATGTTGATGTCGGCGTCGCGGACACGCTCGCCATCTTTGTTGACCGGTAGGCGCAGGCCGCGCCCGATCTCTTGGCGCTTGCGATCCGCCGACTTGCTCTCGTTCAGTGTGCAAATCTGGAAGACATTGGGATTGTCCCAGCCCTCGCGCAGTGCGCTGTGGCTGAAGACGAAGCGTAGCGGCTCGTCTGAATCCAGCAGTCGTTCCTTGTCGCGCATGATCAGCGCGTACGTGTCCTCGTCATCTTGCGTCTTGCCGCTCGTGTCTTTGAACCGGTCCCTGCTGGCCTTCGACTTGTCCTTGGAGAAATACCCGCCGTGGACCTGCTCGGCTGGCAGGTCGATGACGCCCTTGTAGAGCGGCTTCGCTGTGAGCTCGCGATAGGCTTCTTCGAACCACCGGCCAATCTTCCCGAGGCCGTACGTGCCGTCGTCGTTGTAGGTGCGGTAGTTGCCGACGCGATCGATGAAGAACAGCGACAGCACCTTCAGCCCACGCTTTTTGAGGGCCTTCTCCTTTTGCAGGTGCCGCTCGACGGTTTCGCGCACCTGCGCCCGCATCACGTCATCCGTCATGCCGCCTAGCGCGCTGCCGAGCGTGACGACCCGCCCGTTGCTGAACTCCACGTACTCGTTGCCCGCCTCGCAGCAGATGTCGCGCACGATCCAGTCGTTGGCGTATTCCTGGCGGCTCTTCGATTTCACGTGCAGGTCGTCGCCCGCTTTCACGGTGACCGACTTCTGACTCACCCGGGCATCCCGGCCGGCAACGTTGATCTTCAGCTTGGCTTTGATGCCGTTGCGGTTGTCCACCTTCTCCAATCTGACGAAGGCGTCGTTGGCGGTCTCGTCCGCCTGCACGCTGGCCACCTCGATCCGCTTCACCAAACGGAGGTCGTACGCTTCGACCGGACCGAGCTTGTAGAGCAGGTGGTACGGGTTCTTGTGCGTCGCTGAGTAGCGCAGCGTGCAGAGCGGATTAAGGCGCAAGATGGCTTGATGCGACTTCGTCAGGCTTTCGCGCGTGTCGCCCTCGACGCTCTGCGGCTCATCGAGGATCACGATCGGGCGTGTCGCTTGGATAAATTCGATGGGTCGGCGGCCTGACAGCCGATCCTGCTCGACATTGATCACATTGGCGGCGCCGCGCCGGCGGCTTGCGGCTTCCCCCTCGTCGCTGAGGTCTTGCACGTCCTTCACGAACGATTGGATGTTGATGATCATGAGCTGCAGCGTGTTCGCGCTGGCGAACTGGCGCACACGGCCAAGCTGGCGTGAGTCGTAGACGAAGCAGTCCAAGGCGGTGTTGTTGTAGCGCGCGGCGAAGTGCTCGCGCGTGAGCTGCACGCTCGTCCTCACGCCCTCACGAATGGGGATGCTGGGCACAACGACGACGAACTTGGTGAACCCGTAGAGCCGGTTCAACTCGAACATCGTGCGCAGGTAGACGTAGGTTTTCCCGGTCCCGGTCTCCATTTCGATGGAAAAATGAGGCACAGCCTCGGGCGCGTTGGGCTGCACTCCGGCAGGGTAGCCGCACGCCGGATCGAAGAGCGCAGCGGACTCCGGCAGGCTGCTGCGTTCCTGCACGCTCCGAAGATTGGCCAGGAGCAC
>DASVHW010000010.1 GCA_036382395.1 Candidatus Binatia bacterium
GCTGCACAGCTTGGGATCCAGGCGAACCACTTTGCGCCGCACGAACGGGCAGACGCATTCGCCGTGGTGTTGCTCGATCCAGTCGATGACGTCGCCCTGTCGCTGGATATCGACCTGGCTCGGCCCGGCGGTGCGCATGGCATGAAGGAACTCATCCAGCTCCATCGGGATGCGCAGATCGCTGAGCTTGAGAAAGGCGCCGACGCAGGTCCGGGCTTGGGCCTGCATGAGTCTCTCGGCAGATGGATCGTCGAGCTTGTAGATGGCTTCGTAGAGGCCACAGGTGAGCGTATCCTGGAAATCGCGAATGAGATTCTGGATCCAATCCGGTGCCGGCCCTTGTTCGTCAGCCATGGCCCAATCTCTTCCTACCTGCGGCTCTCGGTGAAGATCCCGGAAGTCTCAGGTTTGAAACGTTCGAGCAGGAAGCGCTCCTGGGGTTTCTCCGACGCAGTCTTCGGAATCTCGTCAACAACCTGGAGGCGTCAGCTGCCGGCGGCCGCCGCGGCATACTGCTGGTCGGCATCGAAAAATGCGATGGCAAACCGTACCAGTGCAGGGAAGAACGGAGGGCACTCCTGCTTGGCCAGCCGCGCCTGCATGCGCGGCAGCCACCTGCACAGGTGGCGCGCCAAAAAATCGCGTTCGGCCCGCAGCAGCGACGACGGGTCGAGACCTTGTTGGCGCAGCTCCGTCTCCCGGAAGGTCAGGTAGTGCAGGAACTCCAGCTCGGTGGTGATGTGGTCCGGCAGCTCGTGCATCTGCGGCGACAGACGGAGATGGAAGTAATTGTAGAACCGCGTCGCATCTTCCATCGTCTTCATCCGGTCGCCGATGTACACGCCGCCGTAGAGCGGACAGGGCGGACCGGCGGCACCGACATCGAACAAACGGATGTACTCCGACTCGAAGTCGGCGTACGGGATCTCGGCACCGCCCAGGTCGAGCCGGGCCACGTCGCTGAGGTCGTAAGGCAACGCCGCGCAGGTCCCGGCCACGGTGGCCGCGAAGATGCCGTCGGCGACGGCGGTGAAGAAGTCCTCGTCAGGAAACGCAAACGCCATCACCAACAGCTGATAGAGCCGCGACCGGTTGGCGGTGATCGGCTCGGACGCTGTGTCGAGACTGAGGAGCTCCATCCTTATGCCTTACGCGGCTCGAGATCAGCGGGGTCCTTGGTGAACGGGCCGAACAGGCTCTTCCACTCGTAGACGATGAGGATGTCCAGCAACTCCGATTTGCCTCCCGCCTTGGTCTTGGCCATCTCCGCCTTGAGCGTCTCCAGCGACTTCTCCACCTTGTCGCCGAACAAATACTTCAGGTACTCGGTGGGAATACGGGGTTTCGACTCGTCGATGTTGCCTTCGGCATCGAAGCGCGGCGGCGAGATGGGCGGCACGTAATACACATTCGGTTGCGTACCCGCCTCGGGATGGAGCGGTAAGGCCACCTCGTATTTCTTCACCAGCTTGTAGATCGGACCGTTCTCATCATCAAGGAAGCCGACGAAGCGCAAGCGGCCCGGGCACTGGCGGGCGCAGGCCGGGGCCACGCCTTTCTCGACGCGCGGGAAGCAGAAGATACACTTCTGCGAGATCTGGCGGACGTGGTTGAAATAGATCTTCTTGTACGGGCAGGCCTCCATGCAGAAGCGGTAGCCCTTGCAGCGATCCTCACTGATCAGCACGATCCCGTCTTCTTTGCGCTTGTAGATGGCGTTGCGCGGGCAGGCTTCCAGGCAGGCAGGGTTGGTGCAGTGATTACAGATGCGCGGCACGTAGAAGTAGAAGCTGTTCGGGTACTGGCCGGCGCCCTGGTCCTCGTCCCAGTTCGGCCCCCATTCCGGGTTGCCGGAGGGCTGCAGATGCACGGCGTTGCCCTTACCGCCGAAGAAGACCTCGTCGTAATTGAAGTCCCACGCTTCCCCGAATTCGGCTTTCGTGGGCAGCTTGCCGGACTGCGGCTCCTCGCCGCGAAAGCCGCCGCCCATCTTCTCCCAATCCTTCGGCGTGCCCTTGCCCGGCAGGGTATTGACCGTGGCCCACCACATGTATTCCATGCCCTCCTCGCGGGTCCACAGGGTCTTACAGGCCACCACACAGGTCTGGCAGCCAAGGCATTTGTTGAGGTCAAACACCATGGCCACCTGCCGGTCGCTTTTCTTCAGCAGGGCCTTCTGATTCTTCGCCTCAGCGGTCAGTTCCTTGGCGCGTTGCGCTTTCTGTTCTTCGGTCGGGGTCGGCTGCTCAGCCATCGTCGGTCTCCTCCCACAGCAGGGTTATTTCACGCCTCCAGCGTCAGGTCGCGCCATTCCTTCGAAAACGATTTGACGCCGGCGCGCTCGCCGTTACTGCCCTCCCACACCGCGAAGCCGATTTTCACGGCCCCACCCGGCGCCAGTTGGACCGTTTCATCCTTCTGATCCGGCACGGCCAGCGGCCGGGCGAAAACGATGGCCCACGCCCCTTGGCCCCAGAGCGACTTCGTCTGGATCGGGCACTTCTTGGAGAACAGCGTGGTGCCCAGCCCGCGCGCGACGGTGTTGTGCGGCACGTCCTTCAGGTCGGCGCGCCAGAACCAGGCGTTGACCGGGACGTCCTTGCTGCCCATCTCGTCGATCGGCGGGTCACCGCCGTTGAGGGGTATCAGGATCCCGCAGCCGTCGGGGAACATGTTGGTATCGGTGATCTCCATGTTCTGGCTGTCGTCTTGCCATGTGAGGCGGAAGAAGACATCACTGCCGTTGTGCGCCGTTTGCACCATGAGACTCTTCACCTTGCCAATCTGTTTGGCGTCCCGGCTGGCCTTGATGTACTCGGACGGTTGGTTCGCCAGCGGAGTGGCGTCCATCTTGAGCGACTCCCCCGGGATGTTCGACCACTCCGCCCCAGCGGGATCGAGCATCTGCTCGCGCGTGGAAGTTATCTTCTTGCACTGCATGTGCGATTCCTCCTTTACCTCTACCTCTCCGAGTGCTGTGCGCCGGCCGCCGCGGCGGTACGCATGCGGGCAAGCAGGCTTGCCAGACCGACCTCAACGAGATGAATTGCCACCAACACTGCAGCCGCATAGGTCAGCCAATCGTGCATCGATCTGGAGCTTTCCACGATGGAGTCCGAGAGCAGCTGCTTGTCCCAGATCGCAACCCCCGTCAGCGTGAAGATGATCCCGACGATGATGGTAATGCCCATGTGCAGGCCTTGCCAGAGCGTTCGGGCGGTGCGCTGAGCCGGCGCCACGAACACGTTGCGCGGGCCCCACGCCAAAACGAGCACGACGGGAAGAACAACAAACGCCGCGCCGCCCCAGCGGTGCGCGTTGCGGATGAGCTGGGAATGCCCGCCCGTAACGGCGGCGCGGAGGCCCGGGACAAAGAGCAGCAGCCCGGTGAGTAGCAGCACGCTAAACGTCACGAGATGGGCGGTGTGCAACAGGGGCCGGGCCAACGATGGCAGCATGTCACCCTCGGGCCTGCGCTTCCGCCACCGCGAGCTGGTCCGGCTGGCTCGGCGCCAGGCAGCGCCGCGCCACTTCAACGACGTTCCGCTTCACTTGCTCCACGCTCTCCTTGGTCAGCGGCTGGCCGCACCATGTCGGAGCCAGAACCGGTGCCGAGGTGAAGAAGAAGGCCACCATGCCGACGACTCCCAGCACTGCCGCCACCGGATCGATCGGTGCAAGGGCCCCGATGCGTTGGCCAGCGGCCACGAAGTCGACCACCAGGTTCAGCAGCCGCTGCGACTCTGGTTGCTCCTGGTAACCATCTGGCGCATCACCGAGCGACTGTCGCAGAAGGATCTTCGTCCGCTCCGGATGCGCCGCGACCATGTCCACGTAAGCCTCAATCAGCCACAGGATCTTATCGAGCGGCTTACCTTCCGACTCGAGGACTCGTCTGATTGTCTGTTCGGTTTCGCCGAAACCCTCGTGCAGAACGGCACGATACAGGTGCTCTTTGCTGGGAAAGTAGTGGAAGAGCGAGGCCTTCTGGATGCCGACACGCTGCGCGATGAGGTGCAGCCGTGTCCCATCGTAGCCCCGTTCACCCAGAAAGGCTTCTGCGACCTCCAAAATACGCTCGCGCGTCCCTCGTTCCACGCTGGCTGCCATGGGTGCCCGACCCTACCAAACGGTTGGATGGTCCATAGGAGGGCGGTCACATGCCGGCATGATCAACGTCATGTTTCTCCCGACGGTTGGTTCGAACACCCTCATTTCAGTACTCGATCTTGGTCCAATCAGTCTGTTGCTCTTTTGCCTTCTCGGCTTGTTCCTGGTCCTCCTCCCCTTTCAGGGTGACCTCTGGCGGTTCGACCATACCCATCAGATAGGTGGTGATGTCGGCGATGTCGTCCTTCGGCTTCTCGACCTTCGGATCGCCCTCGACCGTGTAGAAGACCGTGGGCATACGGGTTTGGGCGCCCGCGATTTGCTTGGGGCGCGTCAGGAAGTCCCGGATCCATTCCGGACGCAGGCGCGTCTTCGACAGCGTTAGATTGATCGAGAGATCTTCCGGATCAACCCCTTCGGGCAGGCCTTGATCGACGGAGGTGGGATGACACTGCACGCACTTGTAGTGCTTGAACCGGCGCACCCCGCGCTTGAAGTGGTCCTCGGCGATATTCTCCTTGGCGACATAGGTGTACGGGTTCGTCGTGTCGGTGCGGGCAGCGAACCCCTCCACCAGGTTGCGGACCTGCACCTCGGTCAGGTTGAAGAGGGGCATCTTGATCTTCAGCCATGGCCGCACCGGCTTGGGCTCGAGCAGGAACTGGTACATGTACTGCCCCTGCAGCCGTGCGCCAACGCCGTCGAGGGTCGGCGGCGCCATGTTCTTGCGTTCGAAGAACTGGGCGATGTGGCCGTCGCGTTCATTGAGGCGGTGACAGCCGTTGCAGTTCAGGCGCGACGTCATCCAGCTCACTTCGCGCAGGGCCTGTTTCGCCGGGGTGGTACGCACCAGGTAGCGGCCGGCCAGGTTGCGCCCGTCCAACGCCAGGGTGTACGTGATCAGCGCATCGATGTCGTCATCGCTCAGAGTCTGGAAGGGCATTTTCAGTTTGATCTTGTCGGTGTTGTAGGCGCGCGGATCTTTGAGCTTGCGCCGCAGCCAGTCCCACTTGGTGTGCGGCAGGTCTTTGGTCAGGCCGAAATCCAGCTCGTCGAGCGGCTTGCGCGCGAACTCGCCGAGATTGGGAACGGAAGGACGCACCTGTTCGAAGCCCTCCACCGCATGGCAGCCGTAGCACTCGTATTGCTTCACCAACTGCTTGCCATCCTCAACTTTGAATTGGCTGAGATCGGGCGCGGCGGCAAGCACCTCGCTGCGTTTGAGCGTCGCCAGGTAGGCCACAATGTGATGGCGCTCTTCATCCGTCAGCGTCGTCTTCGGCATCGCCGTGTCCGGGTTGTAGGCTTTCGGATCGGCGATCCAACGATCGAGCCATTCCACGGTCACCTTGGAGCCGATGCCGGCGAGGTGCGGCACACGCGGCGACGCGCTCTGTTCATCCGCCTTGACGGCGTGGCAGCCGCGGCAACCGCGTTCGGTAAACAGGCGCTCGCCTTCTTGCGCGGAAGCGCCATCGAGCCCCACCCGCGGGTAGTGCTTGGTGTCGGGAAACGACATTAGGAACGCGGTGATCTTGCCGAGCTCGTCGTCGCTGAGCTTGAAGTTCGGCATCAACGTGTCGCGACTGAGGTGCTGCGGATCCTTGATCCAGTTGTACGTCCAGCTCTTCGCCTCCGTGAGCTTGGCGTTGAGAGAGCTCAGCGGCGGGGAGAACTTGGGCAGGTAGGTCAGCCCTTTGACATCGTGGCAGCCATAACAGCCTTTGCCCATGAAGATGTCGGCGCCGAGGCTGACCCGCTCGGCCCCTTTCACGCCGTGGGTGACCTCATGGCAGCGCATGCAGCTGGCTTGGACATACGGCTTGGGCAGCATCGGCACGCCCCAGTTGGCCTCCAATCCATGGGCGTCCTCAACCGTCGTGGCGACCCCCTGGCCGTCGTGACACGGGGTGCAGCCGAAGTTGTTGGGGTCATGATGCTTGAGCAGGTCACCCGAATGCGTACGGAAGGGCTGCGGGGCGTCCTGGAACAAGGCATTGTCGATGCCGCGATGACAGGTGGCGCAGCGATCGGCCACCTTGATGTCTTCGAGATAGATCTGTCCGATCTCCGGACGAGCGCGGGTGGCCTCGTCGAGTACGCGCTGCCAGCGCGCTTGCTCGTTGGCGTCCTTACGGGCCTCGGCCTCCTGCAGCTTGGCCCGCGCCCGGGTGACATACAGTTGATTGAACTCTTCCTGGTAGCGCATCCACGGCCGCGTTTCTTCGCTGTGAATGGCGACGACGCAGAGCAGCAGGAAGGCTGGACTCAGGATCGCCAGTGCCAGGCGCATGCCAGGCGTGCCACGCATCATTTGCACTCTCTCCCCTCAGCCGCTCCCATGCGGGACGACGGCAATACCTTCGGCCACCATGCCAAGGTGGTCATATGTTGAACCAGGGCGTGATCAGGACGTACCTCACACGCAACGCCAGTCGCAGGAAAATCTTCACCGGCACGCCGTACATGATCAGCGCGAGTAGCATGGCCGTCATGTACCGCGTTCGGCCCAGACCGCTGTACAGCCACGGCCAGCGGCGGGTGGGAACCCAAAGGCCCAGCCCGAAATACGCCAGGAGCAGAGGCAGGCCGACCCACCAGGGGAAACTCCACAGGTGCTCCTCGGCACTTTGCGGCAGAGCCCAGTCTTGCCAGGGCCAATAGAACTGCCAGTTCGGACCGCGCAGGAACTGACCGATGGCAATCAGCACCCACCAGAGGCCGAACCCGAAGAGGAAATGACTGATCGCGAGCCGGCGAACGCTGAAGGTGTACAGGCCGGTGCCGTTACGGCTGGTGTCGATATACGGGATCGCCATCAGCCCGACGATGATGAGCGTCGGCATCGCCACACCGGCAACCCAGGGATCGAAGTAGACCAGCAACTCCTGCAGGCCGACGAAATACCAGGGCGCCTTGGCGGGGTTCTCCGTCTTGCCCGGATTCGCCTCCGGGAGCAACGGCGCGTTGATCGCCAGGGACCAGATCATCAGCCCCACCGAGATCAACACTGCGGAAAGGAATTCTTTGAACACCAGGTAGGGAAACACCGCGACCTGGTCGCCCTTCATCCCAGGCAGCGATTCGGGACCAGCGTCGATTCGGGGGGTGGTTTCCGCTCCTTGTTTCATATTCAGGTTCAGACCCTCGGCCATGGACTGCGGACCTTCCGGTTACAGTGACCGCGAGATGCCGCCGTCCTTCCGCACCCGCCAGAAGTGCGCCATCATCAGCACCACAGCAATCAGCGGAAAACCCACGCAGTGCAGCACATAGAAACGCAATAAGGCATTCGATCCGACCCTCACGTCGCCCAGCAGCAAAAAACGGGCATCGTTCGCCTGCGTGATGCCCAGGAGACTGTGGAACGGCCCTTCCGCTCCGACGAACGGAGTCGCCGCCGCCATGTTGGTGCCGACGGTGACCGCCCAGAAGGCGAGTTGGTCCCACGGCAGCAAGTAGCCGGTGAAGCTGAGCAGCAAGGTCAGCACCAGCAGAATGACACCAATCGCCCAGTTGAATTCGCGCGGCGGCCGGTACGAGCCGGTCAGAAACACACGCAGCATGTGCAGCATCACCGTGACGACCATCAGATGCGCACCCCAGCGGTGCAGGTTCCGGAGTACGATGCCGAACTGGACGGCGTACTCGAGGGTTTTCATATCCACGTAGGCGTAGTCCGGCACCGGCCGGTAGTAGAACATCAGGAGCACGCCCGTGATGGTCTCGACCAGGAACAGAAAGAAGGTCAGGCCGCCGAGACAGAAGACGTAGTCGACCCGCAGTGCCCGGCGCGGGATACTGATGGGATGGAGATGCAGGAAGACGTTGCTGGTGACTTCGAGGGCACGATTGCGCACCGAATCGACATAGTCGTGACGAACGACGGAACGGTACAGCTGCGAGGCGGTGACCCACCTCACCAGACGCTGCAAACGATCGTTCATGCGCCCATCCTCACCAGCAACAGCCGAGGCTCAAAACGGGAGAATGCCATGCTGCTCCTCCCACTCGCTCGTCGGCAACATCACGATGGCGTCCCAGGGGCACCCCTCGAGAAACGTCTCCTCTGGCCCGCGGCTGATGCACTTTTTGCAGCCGATGCACTTCAGTGCGTCTACCCAGATGCGCCCATAGGGGAAGGCATCCTCTGCCGGCACGAGGATCATGCATTCCTCTACCGGACAGTAGAGCTGACAGACGGGGGCGCCGGCGCAGCCCGTACACAGGTCGGTGATCACGGCGAGCGACTTCGGCTTCTTGGCTCGCCGCCCAATGAACTTGCCGTCGGCACTTTTCTTTGAAGCAAGACGACCCGGGCTGGCGGCCTCACCGCCAATGCCGATGCCTGGGAGTTGCGAATCCATGCCCATCGGTGCTCCTGAACCCGTGACGCAGCTAGAGGCGGACGAACGCTCCGTCGACACCGAAGCGCTCGGGGCCGTAGATGATGCCGGTATCGACAACCAATTGGTTGTCCACATTCAGTTCAATGCGAAAGCGATCAAGCGGGCGGGGAGCGGGACCGGCAAAATTGACGCCATTGCTATGGTATTCACTCCCATGGCAAGGGCACTTGAAGATACGGAGGTCTCCGAACCAATTGATGGTACAACCAAGGTGGGCACAACGCGCTGACAGCGCGTAGACGCGGTCCCGCTCCCGCACGACGAAAAACCGTTGACTGGATTTCCAGCGCTCATCTACAAGGATCACACCGTAGGTATCGACGCTCTCCCCGCTGCCGAGGAACGCCTCCGGAGCGCCGAGGCGAAACGTGCTCGGTGGGCGAAAGACTACCCGAGGGTAGAAGAAGCTCACACTCTCAATCGCTCCGGTGCCGAGCACCAACGCAAAGGCACCCCAGCCGCTAACCGTCAGACCTCGGGACAGGAGTTCCCGTCGACTCATCTCGTTGATCTGCTGGAAAATGGCTGCGCTATCCATAGAGTTGGTCTGTCTGGGCTCTCCCTACCTAACGTTTGGTAGGGAGAGGATGACCATGATCAAGGATTGCCCTGATGATAGGCAGGATTCGGAATCAGTTGCAGTACGTTATCAACCTTGCGACAATACGTTTGCGCCTTCCATAGGGCATTTTTCTGGCCGTTTTGGGTATGGGGGCGATGGGAGATACCACATCATGAAAGCAGTCGATTTCGCCGTGGCCCCTTTCCTCGTCATCTGGGAGACGACCCAGGCCTGCGACCTATCCTGCAGTCATTGCCGCGCCTCGGCTCAGCCGCTTCGTCACCCAAACGAACTGACGACCGAAGAGGGCGAGCGGTTGCTGGAACAGACCGCGGCCATGGGCACGCCCGTATTCATTCTCAGCGGCGGCGACCCGGTCAAGCGCCCCGACCTTTACACCCTGATTCGTCGGGGAAAACAGCTAGGCCTGCGCCTGGGAACCATCCCGGCGGCAACCGCTGCGCTGACGCAAGACCTCGTGCTCCGCCTGAAGGATACGGGTCTGGACCAGATGGCCGTGAGCTTGGACTTTCCGCGGGCGGATTTGCACGACGCTTTCCGTGGGGTACCAGGGGCGTTCGACCGCACCATGCAGGCCATCGAGTGGGCGCATCAGTATGCTTTACCCCTGCAGATCAATACGACGCTCTGCGGGCGCTCGGCGCCGTATCTGGCGGAGATGGCCGAGCTAGTCGGGCGCCTCGGCATCGTGTTCTGGGAAGTATTTTTCCTCGTGCCCGTCGGGCGGGGCGAGGCCCTGGGTGGCCTCACGCCGGAACAGTGCGAGGAACTGTTTGCGATTCTCTATCGGGTCCAAAAGACGGCCAGTTTTGTGGTCAAAATCACCGAAGGTCCGCACTACCGCCGTTACGTGGCGCAGCGAGAAGCCGAAGGAGCAGGCGCGGGCGCCATGCATACCGCCGGAGCGGCGCTGCCGAAGATGTTGCAACGATCGGAAGGGCCCGGCCACACGGTTGGTTTGGCCACACGCGGGGTCAATGCGGGCAAGGGTTTCACCTTCGTGTCCCACACCGGAGAGGTGTTTCCGAGCGGTTTCCTGCCGATTTGCGCCGGCAACGTCCGCACGCAGGATGTGGCGGACATTTACCGCAACTCGGAGCTGTTCCGGACCCTGCGTGACCCCGATGCGCTGCTCGGGCGCTGCGGGCGTTGCGAGTTCCGTGGAATCTGTGGTGGCTCGCGCTCGCGCGCCTACGCCCTCACGGGAAACTACCTCGCCACCGATCCGTGGTGCGGATATGAGCCGGCTCAGCTGGCCGCGAGCGCAAAGGCTCTCGGGTACTGATGCAGCGTACGAGCGCGAGCTACGACACAGACGGAGCGGTCGTCCGGCTGGAAGAATCCGGTCCTCCGTGCCCGGCGCGCGCGCGTCCGAAATTCGGCCGCATTGCCCTCGTCGGCAATCCGAACGTCGGCAAGAGCGTCATCTTCGGGGCGCTGACTGGCACCTACGCGACGGTGAGTAACTACGCAGGCACCACGGTCGAAGTGACTCGGGCCGCCTCCCGATTCGACCCCGCTGTCGAAGTCATCGATACGCCAGGCGTGAACAGCCTGACGCCGAACTCCGAGGACGAGCAGGTCACCCGGGACATTCTCCTCGCCGGCGTGGATCTCGTCGTCCAGGTGGCGGATGCGAAGAATCTCTCCCGCGCGCTGGTGCTGTCGTCGCAGCTGGCCGAGGCGGCAGTCCCGTTCCTCCTGGTGTTGAACATGATGGACGAAGCGGCCGATCGTGGCCTCACCGTTGATACGGCAGCGCTCTCCGCCGCGCTCGGTGTCGCGGTGATCGAAACGGTGGCCGTCAGGGGTGTCGGACTGCGGCGTCTCGGCACAGCCTTGAGCGAGGCCGCGGAAAGCCCGTATCGCTTACGGTATCCGGCGGTGGTGGAAGCGGCCCTATTGCAGATTCAGCGGTCACTCTCCGGATTACACATCGGCCAACGCTGGCTGGCGCTCATGTGCCTTGCAGGTGACGACACCCTACGCCCGTGGTTGGAGCGTAATGTCAGAGAGGAAGGACGTACGGCGCTCGACGACGCCTACCGCAACGTCAGTACACAGCTCGGACCCCATGTGGGTTACGAACTCCAACGATGCCGCCTGCGCGCCGCGGAGCAACTCGCGCGCCGCGTCACGCGGACCGTCGCGGTTGAGCAGCCGTTGGCGCGGCCGGGCGGAACGCATGTTGGTGTGACGGCACTGGCGGCGCTGGCCGGGTGCCTGGTGTTGATGGCCGGCGATTTGAGCGCTGCCCCACTCCTGATCCAGCCGTGGGTCCGTGCGGCGGGATGGCTGGGGATTCTCTCCGCGCTACTTGCCGCGGATCGATCGCCGGCAATGCGTTCTGCTCTCGGCCGCTGGGCAGGCCAACGCGGCACCGGTCTCCCCGTGCTCTTCGTCGTGCTCTACGTCGTCTACCGCTTCGTCGGCGTTTTCGCGGCGGGCACCGCGGTGAATTTCCTGGAACACACGGTCTTCGGAGCCTACGTCAACCCAGCCGTCACCGGCGCTCTCGACTGGCTGGTCGCCGTCGTCGGACCTGAAACGGGGGCTGGTGCGGTGGCCACACATTTCTTACGCAACCTGCTGGTCGGCCCTTACGGTTTGATCACGGTCGCCTTCACCTACGCCTTCGCCATCATCTTCCCGATCGTGACTGCCTTTTTTCTCGCCTTCTCGGTGCTGGAAGATTCCGGGTACCTCCCCCGCCTGGCACTGATCGTAAACCGCAGCTTTCGCGCCATGGGTTTGAACGGCAAGGCGGTATTACCGATGGTTCTGGGGCTGGGCTGTGACACCATGGCGACCTTGACCGCCCGCATCATGGAAACTCGGAAGGAGCGGTTGCTGGTCACGTTGTTACTTGCCCTCGGGGTGCCGTGCTCGGCACAGCTCGGCGTCATCCTCGGCCTATTCGGGGCCTTGCCGCTGTGGGCTCCGATGGTGTGGGGCGGGGTCGTGATCGGCGTCCTGTTCGCGGTGGGATTCCTGGCCGCGCAGCTACTCCCGGGGCAACGCTCCGATTTGATCCTCGAGGTACCGCCGATCCGCCGGCCACAGCTGCGCAACATCATCATCAAGACCATCGGTCGGCTGGAGTGGTACTTGAAAGAGGCGGTGCCCATCTTCGTTTTGGGAACTTTCGTGCTGTTTGCCCTCGACGCCGTCGGCGCGCTCACCCGCATCGTCGCAGCCTGCGAGCCCGCCGTCGTCGGCATCTTGCAGCTGCCACCCAAAGCGGCCGAGGCATTCTTGATCGGGTTCTTCCGCCGCGACTACGGATCCGCGGGAATCTATGCGCTGTTTCAGAACGGGCATCTCACTCCGGTCCAGGCGGTCGTGGCACTGGTGACCCTCACCTTGTTCGTACCGTGCGTCGCCAATTTCTTCGTCATCGTCAAGGAACGCGGCATGCAGACGGCGGTCGCGATGACCGCGTTCATCTTCCCGTTCGCATTCCTGGTCGGCGGCGTCCTCAACCTCGTCTTGCGGGCCACGGGTTTGCAATGACCAGCCCCGACAGCAACATCACCTGCCCGCTGTGCGGCACGCGCTATAACGAAACCGAAGGCCAGACGTGCCATTCGGGCTGCCCGCTGCAACGAAGTTGCCAGCTGCTCAGTTGCCCGGCTTGCGGGTACGAGGTGCCGGCGCCGACGCGGGTGACGCGATGGCTGTCCCGTTGGCTCGGAAAACAGGCACCATCGCAATGAAATCAGAAGAAACGGAAGAGCAAATCGAGGAAGTTCTAGAGCACCTTTGGACCCTCCGCGAGCAACGCGTAGCGGCGCAGCCCGATCTGGCAGGAGAACCATTCCAGTTCGACCCTACGGCCGCCATCGCGGTAGCGCGCCGGCGTGCCTGGATCACTGGCGGAAGGGAGGGCCTGGATCTCACGCCTGCAGGAGAAGAACGCGCCGCCGGCATCATACGCCGTCATCGGCTTGCGGAGCGCTTGCTGTTCGATGTCATTCACCTCGACAAGGAGGCGATGGAGGCCTGCGCCTGCGAACTCGAGCATTCCCACATCCTCTCGGAGGAAGCGACCGATCGGGTCTGTGCCTTTCTCGGTCACCCGCCGACCTGTCCGCACGATCGGCCGATCCCGCGCGGGCGCTGCTGCGCGAAGTTCTCGGACGAGGTGCGGCCGCTGGTAACCCCGCTCAGCCAGAGCGCCATTGGCGGGTCATATCGCGTCGTTTTCATCGCCTCGCGTTCCCACCAGCGATTGGACCGCCTTGCCGCCTTCGGCGTCGTACCCGGTGCGGTACTGCGGCTGCATCAGCGGCTGCCAACGTTTATGGTCCAGGTCGGTGGCACTGATATCGCGCTGGAACGAGAAGTGGCCGCCGACATCTTCGTGCTGCCGCATTGAGCCGCCTGAGTCTGGCACCTGACAGGTCGGAAGACTACTTTTGACACTTTTTGAGGACGCAAATGGTGGTAGGTTTCAGTCCTTCTGCCCTTGAATTTCGCAATTCACCATATTTCACGAAACCTGTTTCAGCCTTGTTGAAGGCCGCTGCTTCGTGGTAGAGGGGAGCAGTTAGGCGAGGTATGTCACTTTTTTCGCCGACCATCACGGGGCTTTTTCTATGAGAAAGACGCAGTGCGAAACCTGCCAGATGCGAGGCCAAGCCGTGATCTGTGAGCTTCCGTCCGAGGCGATCGCGGATTTCCAGCGGGCTGGGGTCATGGCAGTCTACAAGCCGAGGCAGGTGGTTTTCAGTGAAGGCACGCCGACAATGGGGCTGTATATCGTCTGCCAGGGGGCGGTGAAGCTGTACCACTCCGACCGCTTCGGCCGTGAGCACATTCTCGAGGTCGCCGGTCCCGGGACCCTGCTCGGCGAGCTGTCTCTCGATGACAGTCAGACCATCTCGGTCTCTGCCGAAACGCTGGTCGAGTCGCAACTCTGCTTTTTGGCACGCGACCGTCTGATCACTTTCCTACAGAAGCACCCGACGATGGGCGTTCGCGTAGTCGCCGCACTGAGCAACGAACTGGCCGCCGCCCGCCGGAAAGTCCGCGACCTCGCTCTGAAGGGAGCGGAAAGCCGACTGGCCGGCCTGCTGGTGCAGCTGGCGCGTGCCAATGGAGATCCGACACCCGGGCAGCGCCTGCAGCTCCGCTATACCCGCCGTGAGGTTGCGGAAATGATCGGCGTTTCCACCGAGACGGCGATCCGACTGCTGGGCAAACTCAAACAGCGCCGCGCCATCACCGTTGATCACCGCGAAGTCACCATCACCGATTTCGACAAGCTTACGAAACTGGCTCACTACGACGACATGGAGGCCTGAGCTCCGCGCCTCGCAACCCCGTTACCGGCGCGCTGGCGTCGGCATCTCCAACCGGCACCGGCTCCGATCATCTCCCCAGCTGACTTTTGTCATAATCACCCGTCCAACCGTTCGGTAGATTGCGCAGCACGGTGGCGAGAATGGGTGAACCGTGACGAGCGGCAACATGACGCAATCGGTGTTACGCGATCGCTACGGTCGCATCGTGACGTATCTCCGGGTATCCATCACGGACCGGTGCAATCTACGTTGCTTCTACTGCCTGCCCCGCGACTGCGGGCTGTCGCGGGCCGCAGAGCAGCTCGGCTTCGACGAACTGGCTGCGGTGGTCGCTGCCGGAGTCAGTCTCGGCATCAACAAGATCCGCATCACTGGTGGTGAGCCACTGGTACGCCCAGGGGTGGTCGAGTTTGTCCGCACCCTGCGCTCTCTTCCGGGCATCACCGACTTGGCGCTCTCGACCAACGGGACGTTGTTGTCCGAGTACGCCGTGGCTTTGAAAGCCGCGGGGCTGATGCGGATCAACATCAGTCTCGATTCAGTGCGCCCCGCGGTGTTTCGCGCCATCAGCGGCCGCAACGACCTCGATCGCGTGTGCGCGGGTATCGCTGCCGCGCGCGCCGCCAGCCTGCAACCGATCAAGCTCAACGTGGTGGTGATGCGCGGGGTCAATGACGATGAGTTGCCGGCGATCCTCGAATTTGCCGCGCAGCAGGGAGCCCAGGTGCGATTCATCGAATACATGCCGCTCGGAGTCGGACAGCGATGGGAGTCGTCGTACGTCAGCCGCACCGAGATCCTCGAACGCATCCAGCCGCACCTGAAGGCCGAACCGCTTCGCCGTCAGCCGGGTGATACGGCAACCTACTATGCCCTCCGCACGGGCGGAGATGTCGGCATCATCAGCCCGGTCAGTTGCCGATTCTGCGATTTGTGCAATCGCCTACGGCTGACGGCCGACGGGAAGCTGCGGCCCTGTCTGACCATCGAAAGCGAAGTGGATTTACACCAAGCGCTGCGGCCCCAGGTGTCGCCTGAGGCGCTAGTCGAGTGCTTCCATACCGCCGTCGCCGGCCGGCCGGAGATCGGTCGCTACCGCACGGCGGAGAGCGGAACCTCACTAACCGCCCCCAGGCCGATGGCCGCAATCGGCGGCTGATGGGCTGGGGACAGCCGCGGCCGCTCCCCGGCGTGCGCACCATCCGCGCGGTACTGCGTACGGCGCACTTGATCGCCTTTGGCACTCTCTATGGTGGCCATGTTTACAACTTGCCGGCGGAAAGGCTGTGGCCCGCTCTCCTCGCCACCCTGGCCACCGGGGGAGCGTTCATGGCCCTCGAGATGTACCGCTCGCCGCTTTGGCTCGTGCAGACCCGCGGTCTGGCCACGCTGGCGAAGATCGCACTCGTCGCGGCGGTGGCGATCTGTTGGGATTTACGCATCTGGCTGCTTACGGCAGCCGTCGTGATCGGCGGCGTCGCGTCTCACATGCCCGGCCGCTACCGCTACTACTCCGTCTTTCACGGGCGAGCCGTCGGTGGGCAAGAAGCGGGCTGAGGCGAAGCCTGTCAACGGGCGTTCACGGCACCATCGCTACTGCCTTCAGCGCCTGGTACGTGGTGTAGCCGCCGGAAAGGTTGCGCGGCCGGTACCCATACTGTGCCAGGAAGCGCGTCGCGTAGTAGGCACGCTGCCCCACCCCGCAGCAGACCCAAAGCTCACGATCCTTGGGCAACTCGACGTAGCGGTGCCGCATCTGTGACAGCGGCAGGTTGACGCATCCCGGGATGTGGCCGGCCGCGAACTCCTCGGGCTCGCGCACGTCGACGAGCAACGCCTGCGTCGATCCGAGTTGCGCCCAGTCGGCCAGCGGCATGTCACCGTTGAGCGCGTTCTCGGCAATCATGCCGGCGAGATTGACCGGATCCTTCGCCGCACCGAACTGCGGTGCATAGCACAGCTCGGTCTCCGCCAGATCGTGTACGGTGCCCTTGAACTGAATGGCCGTGGCGATGACGTCGATGCGTTTCTCCACGCCCTCCCGCCCCACGGCCTGCGCGCCCAGAATGCGTCCCTCGGGAACCGAGAACAGCAGCTTGAGATGGATGGGCTGGGCGCCGGGGTAGTAATCGGCATGATGTCCCGGGTGGAGGTAGACCTTCTCGAAATTGGCGACCCCCGCGCGCCGGAGTCCCTTCTCGCACGCGCCGGTCGACGCAACGGTCATCCCCAGTACGCCCACCACGGCGGTCGCCTGCACGCCGCGGAAGCGGGTGGCGCGGCCCGCAATGGACTCAGCCGCAACTCGGCCTTGGCGATTCGCCGGCCCCGCCAGTGGCAGAACGGTCTCCTGGCCCGTCAGCACGTCCTCGACTTCAACCACGTCACCCACAGCCCAGATGTGCGGGTCCGATGTGCGCATCTGGGCATCCACGACGATGCCGCCACGCGCACCGATGCGCAGGCCGGCCTCCTGCGCCAGACCGGTTTCCGGGCGGACCCCGATGGCCAGAATGACCAAATCCGCGGCAAGCTCCGCTCCGCTCTCTGAAACGACAACCAGCCCGTCCCCGTGGCGCTGCTCAATGCGCGCCAGGCCGTCACCCAAGTGGAGGCGCACCCCGCTGGTTTCGAGGTGCTCCATGACCGGCGCGACCATCTCTGGATCGAGGGGCGGCATCACCTGTGTCAGCTTCTCGAGCAACGCTACCGACAACTGGCGATGGATCAGGTTCTCAACCATTTCCAGACCAATGAAACCACCACCGACAACGACGGCCTTCTTGGCGCCGCGATCCACAATCCACGCACGGATGCGGCGCGAGTCCGGAATGCCGCGCACGGCAAAGACACCGGGCAGGTCCACGCCCGGCAACGGCGGCCGGATGGGCGCTGCACCGGGAGAGAGGACGAGCACATCGTAGCGTTCTTGTCGCACGGAGCCCGTACGCAAATCGCGCGCGGTGATCGTGCCCGCCGCACGATCGATGGCAGTGACCTCGGTGTCCGTGTGCACGATTACCTTGAAGCGATCGCGGAAGGTCTCGGACGAGACCACCAGGAGCTTGCCCTCGTCGGCGATGATATTGCCGACGTAGTACGGCAGGCCACAGTTGGCGAACGAGACGTAGGGTCCACGGTCGAAGACGACAATCTCCGCCGATTCATCGAGACGCCGCAAGCGCGCCGCGCAGGAAGCGCCGCCAGCCACGCCACCGACGATCAGCACACGCCGACGGGCCGAGGTGCGGGTCTGGTCACCAGGCTGCCGATGCATATCATTGCTCATACGATCTCCATTGCCCTCTTCAGGAAAGGCGCACACTCAGATGTACCATGTTCCGGGAGATCGAAACTATCGGCAGAGGCCGCAGCGAGCACGCTGGTCGGACGTGCAACCGCCACTGACAGGACATCGACGCTGCGCCCAGTGTCGCTGCGCCCAGGCAACTGGCAGCATCGCGCCTACGTCGGTCGGCGTCTGGCATCCATGAAGAACTCGAACACTTCCCGGGTCGTCTTTTTCGGCACGTAGCCGAACTCCGCTTTGACTTTCCGGTTGCTGAGCACGGGGCGGTAGCGCAGGAAGTTGACCTGTTCGGGATCGTACTGGGTCAGGCCCAGCCTCTTGATCAGGTCGAAAGCGCAACGGTGAAAATTGGCCCCACGACCCGGCGGACATCGAGGCCGGAGCGGCAGTACCAGCGGTGCACCCGGTTCATGCGCCCGATGCTAGTGCCGCAACGCGTGCGGCGCAAACCCGAACCGGCGAAATCGAACGCCGGACCAGCGTGTTCAACCGAGCTGGGCCGAACTGTTGCCGCCTGCGAGTCTCGGTGCCACAATCCCCCCATGTGGAGGGGAACGCGCGGTCGAATGCGGGCGGCAATGAAACACTCACGGGTTCATTGGCGCATCCTCTCACTGGCGTTCCAGTCCGTTACCACACTCGCACCCCCGCACACCGGCGCACCCGTGCACCAGCGAACGGAGGAGCCATGAAGCTCACCCCGATGCTGGAGCAATACCTGCGCGTCAAAGAAGAGCACCCCGACGCGCTGCTCTTCTTCCGCCTGGGCGACTTCTACGAGATGTTCTTCGAGGACGCCGAGCGTGCCGCGCCGATTCTCGACGTGGTGCTCACCAGCCGTAGCAAGAAAGACGACGTCCCGATCCCCATGTGCGGCGTGCCGCACTTCTCGGTGCAGACCTACATCGCCAAACTGCTGGCGGCCGGCCTCAAAGTCGCCATCTGCGACCAGATGGAAGATGCGGCCAGCGCGCACGGCCTGGTCGACCGCGCCGTCGTCCGCGTGATCACGCCGGGCACGGTGACCGAAGAGGAGTGCCTCGACCCCAAATGCCCGAATTACCTCGTGGCGGTGACGCCGGAGCGCGACGCCTCGACGTTAGCTGCCGTCGATCTTTCCACGGGCGAGTTCCGCGTCGTGCCACTGGCTGACGACGTTGCGTTGGCGGACGAACTCACACGCATGATGCCGCGCGAGGTGTTGGTGCCGGCCGACGAAACGGCGCTGGCGGACCGTGTCGGCGCTGCCGTTCCGCACGCGCTGCTGAACCGGGTAGCGGGCGAGCACTTCGCGGCCGCGCCGGCTCGCGATTGGCTGCGGGCTCGCGGTGCGGCCGCAAACGGCACCGGCGGCACGTCGCTCTCGGTCGGCTTGCCGGCGGTCGCCGCCTTGCTGTGGTACCTGCACGACACCCATCGCGCCGGGCTTGAACACCTGCGCCTCCCCGAAGTGCAAGGCAGCGGCGATCGCTTGCACATCGATCAAACCACGTGTCGCAACCTCGAGTTGCTGGTCACCATGCGCGCCGAGCGGCGCGGATCGCTCCTCTGGGTCCTCGACCAGACCCTCACGCCGATGGGCGGCCGGCTGCTGCGCCAATGGCTGCTCACGCCGCTCACTGACATGGCAGCCATTGGTGAACGGCTCGATGCGGTCGAACACCTGCGCGAGCGCGTCACCTGGCGGCAAGGCTTGGAGAGCGAACTGCGCGGCATCGGCGACCTCGAGCGTCTCAACGGCCGCCTCGCGGCCGCACGCGTGACCCCGCGCGATCTCGTCGGTCTGGCCGCAACCCTGGAGCGCATCGGACGGCTGCGCCAAGCGCTGGCCGACGTGGCGGTCCCGGCGCTGCACCGCTGCCACGACGAACTCGATCCCCTGCCGGACGTACGGGAGCGGATCACGGCCATCGTTGCCGACGATCCGCCGCTCAATGCGCATGCCGGCGGCTTGATCCGCACAGGCTGTGATCCGACCGTGGACGAGCTGCGCGGCCTGTCGCAGCACGGCAAGCAATGGATCACGCAGCTCGAAACCGCCGAGCGCGCCCGCACCGGCATCGCCTCGCTCAAGGTCCGCTACAACCAGGTCTTCGGCTACTACATCGAGGTCACCAAGCCGAACCTGCATCTGGTGCCGTCGGACTACCGGCGCAAGCAAACGATGGTCAACGCCGAGCGCTTCGTGACGCCGCAATTGGAGGAGTACGAGGCAAAGATCGTTGGTGCCGAAGAACGCCTGCGCGCCCTGGAGTACGACCTGTTCAGCAAACTGGTGGGAGAGATCGCGGCACAACAGGCACGTCTCAGCCGCACCGCCGCAGCCGTTGCGCGGCTGGATGCCATCTCCTCCTTGGCCACCGTGGCCGAACGTCATCAGTACGCGCGGCCCCAGCTCAGCCGCGGCCGCCACCTCTTCATCCGCGACGGCCGCCACCCGGTGGTCGAAGTGATGGCCGGGCGGGCCGGCTTCGTCCCTAACGACTGCACGCTGGACCCTGACGG
This sequence comes from Candidatus Binatia bacterium, assembly GCA_036382395.1. Classification (NCBI taxonomy): domain Bacteria; phylum Candidatus Binatota; class Binatia (SeqCode); species Binatia bacterium. The sequence continues at coordinate 20,224 of DASVHW010000010.1, forward strand.
CCCGCAGCTCCTCACCATCACCGGCCCGAACATGGCCGGCAAGTCCACCTATCTGCGACAGGTCGCACTCATCGTCCTCATGGCGCAGATGGGCAGTTTCGTCCCCGCTGCGGCGGCGGAAATCGGCGTGGTCGATCGGTTGTTCACCCGCGTCGGCGCCTCCGACAACCTGGCCGGCGGCGAGTCCACGTTCATGGTGGAAATGAAGGAGACCGCGGACATTCTCGCGCACTTGACGCCGCGCAGCCTGGTCATCCTCGACGAGATCGGGCGCGGCACGAGCACCTTCGACGGCATCTCCATCGCCTGGGCGGTCGCCGAATATCTGCACGCCGCGCCGGCCCGCCCATTGGTGTTATTCGCCACGCATTACCACGAGCTGACCGATCTGGCGCTCACGCTGGAGCGCGTCGAGAACCACTCCGTTGCGGTGCGCGAGTGGAAAGGGGACGTCGTCTTCCTGCGGCGCATCGTGCCAGGCCCTGCGAGTCAGAGCTACGGTATTCAAGTCGCGCGTCTGGCCGGCGTACCCGGGCCCGTCATCACCCGCGCCACGGCGATCTTGCGCAATCTCGAACAGGGCGAGCTCAACGATCTCGGGCAGCCACGGCTGGCGCAGGGCGATGGCACGCAGTCCGGACAGCTGGCGTTGTTCGCCGCACGCGAGCGCAGTCTGCGGGAAGAACTGTCTCGTATCGACGTGGACCGGCTGACCCCGCTCGATGCGCTCACCCGCCTGCATGCGCTGGTGGAGATGGCACGGAAGGACAATTAGTGATGGAGACGACGGAGCACTGAGTGCGGCGACGGTTGGTGGCCTGCCTGGCGGTGGCGATGGAGGTGACGGTGGCGAGGCAAGCCGACGCCACCGCAGTCGTGCGCGCCGTGCGCCATATCACCACGCCCAACACCAGCCGCCTGGTCGTCGAGTGCTCCGCGCCGGTGCATTATCGTTTGCAGCGGGTCCCCGCCCGCCCCGAGCTCGGCGTGCCAGCGCGAATCTATGTCGATTTCTTGGATAGCCAGCTGAGCAGCGAGGCGCGCGCGGCAGTCGAACTCCCCGAAGGACCGCTGCTGCGCCTACGTGCCGGCGAGCCGGCGACCGCGACCTCCCGTCTGATCCTGGATGTGCCGGGCCTAACGGAATTCGGCGCCTTTTCGATGACGGACCCATTTCGCCTCATCATCGATGTCCGCGGCACGCCGCGCCCCGGCCCGGCCAAGACCACGACAAGGCCTGACAGTGCGACGCAGGCGGGACCGCCGCTGCCGCAACCCGCTCCCAAGCTGGCCACGGCCGCAAGGCCTTTGACAAGCGCGCCTCAGCCGCGTCCCCCTGTTCTCAGCCGGCCCGCGCCGCAGCGGTTCAAGATCGTCCTCGACCCCGGTCACGGTGGGAAAGATCCCGGAGCTATCGGGATCGGCGGCGTTGCGGAAAAGGACGTGACCCTGGCCATTGCCCTGCGCCTGAAGGAACGCCTGGCGACCAGGTCCGATACCGACGTGGTGCTGACGCGCGAGACGGACGTCTACCTCGCCCTCGAAGAACGCACGGCGCGCGCCAACGCCGAGCGGGCGGATCTCTTCCTCTCGATCCACACCAACGCCAGCCCCAATCCGAATCTCTCCGGCATCGAGACCTATTACCTCAACAACACCAACGACCGGGCCACCATCCGCTTGGCCAAAATGGAGAACGGCCTCACTGGTGTCACCGGCAAGGGCAAGCGCGATGTTGACACCGCGCTCATTCTCAGCGACCTCATTCAAAGCTATAAAGTTCAAGAATCCGTGGTGCTCGCAGAGGATATCCAGCGCGCGTTGGTTACCGGGCTCGATGTCGGCGGCAAGCCGGTGAGTGATCTGGGTGTGAAACGGGGACCCTTCTACGTGTTGGTTGGCGCTGGCATGCCGTGCGTCCTGGCGGAGGTGTCCTTTCTCACCAACCCAGGTGAGGGCAGGAGGCTGACGGAGAGCGCCTATCAGGACGCCATCGCTGACGGCCTCTTGCGGGGCGTCCAGCGATTTGTCGACAATATGCACCTAGCCGAGAATTTATGAGCGAGCCCGACGTGGCAGCGATTGTGGCGGCCTTCCCGCCACTCGAACCGCTGAGTCCGGAATCGGACTGGGGGCGGCCGGCGCGCGAATTCCTGCAAACAGTGAAGGCGCAGCTCTACGGCCACCATCAGCGTGGCGCTTCCGGCCATGCCGTCGTCCACAGCTACACCGAGGCCATGGACCGCCTCATACGGGCCTTGTTCGACGCCGCCAACGTCGAGTACGCGCAGCGGTATTCGCGCCTTGATCAGCGCTGCGCCGTGGTCGCACAAGGCGGGTACGGCCGTGGCGAGCTGAATCCGGGCTCGGATATCGACCTGCTGTTCCTCTATCCGAACAAGCGCGAGCCGTACATCGAACACGTCGCCGAGCGCATGCTGTACAGCCTGTGGGACACGAACCTCACCGTCGGCAACGCCATGCGCAACGTGCGCGAATGCGTGCGCTTGGCGGCGCAGGACTTCAAGGTCAAGACCTCCTTACTCGATGCGCGCTTCCTCTGCGGTGATGAGGCGCTCTACAGCGAGTTCGCCGCCGCCATGGAGCGTGAGGTGCTCAAGCGCAGCGGCGCCCGCTTCTTCAAAGAAAAGCTGGCGGAAAACGAGGAGCGCCACCAGCGTTACGGCGATTCCGTGTACATCCTCGAGCCGCAATTGAAGGACGGTGAAGGCGGCTTACGCGACCTGCACACCGCCATGTGGATGGCGACGGTGAAGTTCAAGATCAACAGCACCGAAGAACTGGTGCAGAAAGGCGTCATCACCCAACGCGAGCTGGAAGAGCTGGAAGAGGCCCACGGTTTTCTCTTCCGCGTGCGCAACGCCCTCCACTTCATGTCCGGCAAGCATCAAGATCAGTTGACCTTCGAGTACCAGGAGCGCATCGCCGCCGAACTCGGCTTCGAGGGATCACCCACGGTCAAGGGCGTCGAGCAATTCATGCGCACGTACTACCTCAACGCCGCCACCATCAACCGCTTCGCCGACGAGATCATCGAGCGCTGCCTGGAACGCGAGCAGCCCTATCGCCTCATCGGCCGCTTCCGGGCGCGTGCAATCCGACCGGGGGTGATGATCGCCGAAGGCGCCCTCTCGATCAGCGGCGTGGAACTCCTGCGCAGCGATCCGCGCAACCTGATCGAGATCTTCGCGGACGCGCAACGCCACGACGTCACCGTGTCCAACAGCACCAAGCGTCTCATTCGCGCCAATCTCGACTTGCTGGACGAGGCGCAACGATGCGACCCACGTATGGTGGCGGCGTTCTTCGGGGTCCTCAGCGGCAAGCACAAGGTCTACGAAACGCTGCTGGATATGCATCGCGTCGGCGTGCTAGGCGCCTTCCTCCCAGAGTTCGGCGCCTTGCTGTGCATGGTGCTGCACGATCTCTACCACACCTACACGGTCGACGAGCACTCGCTCCGCGGTGTGTACGAACTCGAGCGCCTCCGCGCCGGGAGCTGCAAGGACAGCGCGCCGCTGTTGACCCAAGTGGTGCGCGAGATCGATCGGATCGAGATCCTGTTTCTGGTACTGCTGCTGCACGACATCGGCAAGGGCCATGGCGGCGGACATTCGGAGCGCGGCGCGCGCATGGCACGGGACATCGCCGCCCGCCTCCAACTCCACACGGACGAGACGGAGCAGTTGCTCTTTCTGGTAGAGAACCACCTGCTCATGTCACACCTGGCGCAGCGCCGCGACATCCACGACCAACGACTGATCATCGATTTCGCCAAGCGGGTCGAGACCCTCGACAACTTGAAGAAGCTCTACCTGCTGACGTTCGCCGACATGCGCGCCGTGGGGCCGAAGATCTGGAACAATTGGCACGACATGCTGCTGGGCGAGCTGTACTTGCGCACGCTCGACGTCTTCGAGCGCGAAGCCTTCCTGGAGGAAGACCACGCCGAGCGGGTGGAGCGCGTGAAACGGCGCGTCGCCGCGGCCACCGACGGCATCGATCGCGAGGCGATGCAGAGATTCTTGGATGAGATGCCCGATCGTTACTTCCTGGGTACGGCCGAGGAGAGCATCATCCGCCACGTGCGTCTGGTCAGCCGCCTGAACGGGGCGCCGTACCTCACCGAGGTCAAGCATTTTCCCGAGCGGGAGTTTAGCGAGTTCACCGTGGTCACGCGTGACCGCCCCGGGCTGTTCTCCATGCTGACCGGAGCGCTGCTGGCGCACGGCATGAATATCCTCGCCGCCAGCATCAACACCAGTAGCACCGGCGTGGCCCTCGACATCTTCCGGGTCTCGCACGCCGAACAGCCAGAGTCGGCGCAGCGGCCGGAGCGTTGGGAACGCGTGCAAATGAGCCTCGGGCAAGTGCTGAGCGGGGAGGTCGAGGTTGAGCGGCTGGTGGCCGCCGCGCAACGCCCGTCGATCTTGGCGAAAAAATTCGTGCCCCGCGTCGGCACCAATATCGAGATCGACAACGAGGTCTCGGACCACTTCACGGTCCTCGATGTCTACACCCAGGATCGCGTCGGGGTGCTGTTTGCCATCACCAACACCCTTTTCCGTCTCGGGCTGTCGATCCACATCGCCAAGATCACCACGAACGTCGACCAGGTGCTGGATGTCTTCTACGTCACCGACGCAGAGGGCCACAAAATCAGCGACACCGCGAGCCTCGATCACATCAAAGTCGAACTGCATCAGCGCCTCACCGCGGACGAAACCCAGGGGAATGCAGTTCTGAGTGCTGAGTCCTGAGTGCCGAGTGGCTGACATGACTACACGACTCAGGACTCAGCACTCAGGACTCGGGACTCCAATCTCAGCGCTGGACGAGCTGGCCGACCGCTTTCTCAACTACCTGGCAACCGAGAGAGGGCTGGCGGTCAACACGCTGTCGGCATACGGCCGGGATCTGGCCGTGTTTGTCGACCATCTGGATCGCCGGCGCGTCTCCGGCGCCACCGCGGTCCAGGCGGGAGACGTGGTGAGCTTCCTCGAGGCCCTGCAGCAGCGTGGCCTCTCCGCACGCAGCCGGGCGCGGATGTTCGCAGCCGTCCGCGGCCTGTTCGCGTTTCTCCTGCGCGAAGAGGTGGTGACGACCAACCCCACTCGAGAGATCCATCTGCCACGCCTTGGGCAGCGCTTGCCGCATTCGCTCGGTTTCCAAGACGTGATGCAGCTGCTGGGCAGCGGCGACGGCAGCACCCTGGCACAGCGGGACGGTGCCATGTTCGAACTGGCATACGCCACCGGACTGCGCGTCTCCGAGGTGACGTCCCTGAAGGTGAGCCAGGTGAATCTCGAGGCGGGGTATCTGACCGTCGTCGGCAAGGGCAGCAAGGAACGGGCGGTGCCCATCGGCAGCTGCGCGCGCCAACGGCTGCTGGACTATCTCCAGGCGGCGCGCCCCACCATCCTGCGCGGCCGGCTCAGTCCGTACCTCTTCCTCAACCGCGCCGGGCGCCGGCTGTCCCGACAGGGATTCTGGAAGCGATTGCGGTTGACCGTGCGGCGCACCGGCGTTGCCGGCAAGGTGAGTCCGCACACGCTGCGGCACGCATTCGCCACGCACCTCGTCGAAGGCGGCGCCGATCTGCGATCGGTACAGATGATGCTCGGCCATGCCGACATCGCCACCACGCAGATCTATACCCACGTAGCCCGCGACCGCTTGCGTGCCGTGCACCGCAAGTTCCATCCGCGCGGCTAGGGGTTGAGATAGATCGCCGGGTTACTGCCGTTGATGGGAGGCCGACAGATGGGAGGCCGATCCTTGACACAGCCGGCAAGACCGCGGCCTTCTACCCAGGCCCTATTGATTCTTTAAGCGCAACGCCTATGGTTACTTTGGCTCGCTGATTCAGTCTGGAAGGTGAAATGAACGTTTAGCAGGTTTCCTTGTCGATCGCGACGTCAAGCTGTCGCCCACGGAGGAGCAATGAAGAAGCCAGCGCTTTGGTTCATCACAGCCGCTGTTTACGCCGTGATCCCGCTCCGTACATTTGCGGCGCTACCCGCTTGCCCTGCCGTTGGCGCCACTTTGACGATCGCCGTCGACAACGAGACAGGCTCGCCGCAGCCGGTGACCCTGACGGGCTCTCTGGTAACCGCATCCTGCTCCGGCGGAAGTACGAGCTTGGCGCAGACTGTGGAATGCCCTACGGGCTCCAGCGATTGCTTGACCGTCACCGGTCTGGCGTCGGGCGTCTGGAAGCATCAGATCAGTGTCGGCCAACAGAATCAGTACAAGAAGAGCGTCGTCGTTGCCGCAGACCCACACGGAGTCCCGAACACGATCTCCTGGGTAGCGTTCAAGACGGTTCTCACCGTGGACCGGACTGACGATATCTCTTCGAATCCCACCCCACGGTGTCCGAGCAGTCCGGGGACGCTCACCTGCACCCTCCGGCAAGCCATCGCGGCCGGGGCGACCACGCCTGGTCCGCTTCTGGTCCAGTTCGATCCGACGGTATTTGCCGCCGGCACCGTGACCAAGGTCCAGCTGAGCCAGCCCAACGACTTGTCAATCGACGGGTATCGAATGGTGGTGGACGGCACCGATTCTCGCGGCAATCCGAGTTTTCGCGGCGACCCGTACCGCAGAGTTGTTCAGCTGCCCAGCACCGGTGGAGCCTTCGTCTTCACCAACGGATTGGCCGCCCTGACCGGCCTTTTCATCCAGCGTCCGACTTTGTCCGCCGGGGCGCAGCCGGGCGATATGATTGTCTTCGACGGCACGGATGGCTTGGCCCAGCAGGATTCCATCGTGAACTGTAAGATCGACGGCGGCGGCGGCGCGCTGAGCACCAAACTCACTGCCCAGGACTGCATTCAAGGACTCAATGGCGCCGGCGCGGACTGGATCGGCGCCAACGTCGTACAAAACACCGAGGTGACCGCCTGCCCGGACAAGGGAGTGAAGGCAACCACCCTGGCGGACGTCAGGGTTCAAGATAGCTGGCTGCACCACAACATCGGCGGCGGCATCCAGGCCACCCTCAGCGGCAACATCGAAGCGGATCGCAACCTGGTTGAGTACGGCGGCTACAACGCCAGCCGCCAGGTTTTCGACCAGGCAAACGGCCTCGCTGCCAACGGCGCGAGCCCCAGCACGCCCGATATCCCTTCAGTACTCCGGACCGATGGCAACACCATCCGCAACAACAGCTCGCGTGGGATTTCAGTACAAGAGACGTCTTCGGCCACGATCTCGAACGACCTGACGTGCGGCGCTACCAATGGCGGCACCGGCGGACAGAACGGCATCGCCATTTTCAACTCGACAGCCAGCGCGGCCGCAGCCACCGTCCGCGGTGTGGCCGCCGTCTACAACGGTCGCAACGGAGCAACGATCACCGATCAGTCCACCGGCGACTTCGGCCAGGCCGGCGCCGATGGGGGAAACAATGCCTTTGCGCAGAACGCCACCAACCGCTTCCTCGGCGGGCACAACTTCGACAACTCCAGCGCCACGGTGAACGTGCCGGCTATCGCCAACCAATGGCAGCACTGCTACGCCGATCCGGCGCATCCTGCTGCGACCTGCAACGGCAACCTCAACCTCGAAGTTAGCGGCTCGGTGAACTCCACGTCGCCGCAGCCGTACCGTGCCGATGCCAGCGCCCTTCCTGTCGACATTTCGGGTTTCCATCCGACCAAAGCCAAGGGGGGGGATTGGGTGCGCATCATCGGCAACGGCTTCAATGCCGTTGACGGTTACCCGCACCGCGGCAATTGCACCACGACCATCCAGCGGCACAACACCTGCGGGAACCCGATCAAGGGCAACTGTGTGCAGTATCAGAGCGCGCCGGGCGTGTGGACCACACTTCAGGTTCAGTCGGTGACGCCGACCGAGATCGTGGTGAAGCTCCCATCAACCTTCACGTGCTCGCAACCCGTCACCGTTCGAGTCCGTCGCCTCAGCTCTACGGGCACGGCCGTCACCGCCACCGGGACGTTTTGCACCAACTCGTAATCCGGGCCCCGCGTGTCAGGATCGAGCGGCACCTACCAGCCGCGCAGATCGACGGCCCAGGTGTCGAGCACGTGGTCGCCGGCGACCAGGTGCATGCGCTCGTGATACGCCACCGTGGGATCGACATGCGCGGGCCACACGCGGATGCGCTCACCCACCCGCACCCGCTGCTCGGGGACGAAGGTGACGTGCTCGTCCGAGCAAAACAGCACCTGCCCAGCGTCGACAGCAGGGTTGCCGTGGTCCATGCCCAACGCTTTCAATCCGCAGTCGGCCACGGCATAGGCGGGTGAGACGGAGATCACGGTAGTCAGCACGCTGAGCGCCTGCCGGAACGGGAGACCGAGGCGGGCATAGGTGGTGTCCATGAGGGCGTACGAACCGGCTTGGATCTCCGTCGCCCAGAGGTTGCAATCGTAGGTTCCGGTGCCGCCCGCGGAAATGATCTCACCACCGACTTGCGCGTGGGCGGCAAGGAGGAGCTGCATCGACTCCTCGGTCAACCGCACGCGCGTCTCGCGATCTTCGAGGCCAACGACGTGGCCTTCATAGCCCATCACGCCGCGGACAGTGAGCCCCTTCGCCCGGGCGACCTGGGCCAGACGTCCCGCCTCTTCCGCAGGGCACCCGCAGCGCGGCAGGCCGATGTTCACATCGATGACGACCTCGCGCACCCCACCGGCGGCGGCCGCTGCGATGGTGGCGCCGGAATCGACGGCCACCGTCACGCGGGCACCGACCGCACCGAGGCGCCGCGCATTGACGACTTCGTTGGCGAGCAGCAGGTCCTCGCCCAGTCCGGCCGCCGCCATACCCTCCACTTCACGGATGGTCGCGCAGGTAAAGGCGCGATGCCCCATGGCGGCCTGGCGCCGCGCCAGCGCCGTACACTTGTGCGCCTTCACATGCGGCCGCAGCCGTGGTCCGGGAAGCGCGGCAGCCATGGTCACGAGATTGTGGTCCAACGTCTCCGTGTCGACGAGTAACGCTGGGGTTTGCAGCTCGTGTAGCGTGAGCATCGCCGACTCGGTCTATGCGACTATGGCTGCAAAGGCAAAGGCAAGCGTCGCCGCTTCGACTTTCCGGCTCGGCGGGTGGGCACAGAGGCGTGCGACGGGATCAGCGAGGTTGACCGGCGAAGCCGAGGCCGCGAAGGAGAACCTGGTGGCCTTTCAGCAGGAGATCGCGCGCCTGCGCGACGAGAAGGTCCGCATGGCCACTGGTCATGCCACAGCAGGCCGCAGCTTCGTGAAACTCGCGCCCTCACTCGTAGCGCAGCGCCGCGATGGGATCGAGGCGTGAGGCCTTGCGCGCCGGGTAGAAGCCGAAGAACACGCCCACCGCCCCCGAGAACAAGAACGAGCCGGCCACCGCCGACGGCGACAGCAGCGTCGGCCAGGCCGCGAGGTAGGAGATCAGCTGGGCGCCGGCGATGCCGAGGATCGCCCCAGCCAATCCACCGACCATGCTGAGGGTGGTCGCCTCGACCAGGAACTGCAGCAGGATGTGGCGGCCCTTCGCGCCCACCGCCATGCGGATGCCGATCTCGCGGGTGCGCTCCGTCACCGACACCAGCAGGATGTTCATGATGCCGATACCGCCGACCAGGAGCGAGATCGATGCCACACTCAGCAGCAGGTTGGTCATCACCTTGCTGGCGGTCTCCGACGCCTTGGCAATGTCGTTGAGGCTGCGCACGGTGAAGTCGTTCTCCTGCTCCGGCTGGATGTGGTGGCGATCGTGGAGCAGCGTTTCGACCTGCTTGGCGGCATCGCTGATCTCGCCGGCAGACTCGGCGGAAACGAAAACCATGTCCACGGTGCCGAGGAACTGGGTGCCGAGGACACGGCGTTCGGCGGTCGAGAACGGCATGACGACGATGTCGTCCTGATCCTGACCCCAGCCCGTTTGCCCCTTGGCTTCGAGGACGCCGATCACTTGAAAGGGCACATCCTTGATACGAAGCAGCGCCCCCACCGGATCTTCGCCCGGACCGAAGAGGTGATCCACCACCGTCTGACCCAGCACCACGACCCGGTTGGCGGTCTCTTCGTCGCGCTGCGTGATGAAGCTGCCCGTCGCCGCCGGCCAAGCGCGGACTTTCTCAAACGACGGGGTAGCGCCCTGGGCGACGGTTGACCAGTTCTGATCGCCGTACACGACCTGCACGACTTGACGCCGGAAGTACGTGATCTCAGCAACCGAAGGGCATTCCCTCTTGATGGCGGCCGCGTCGCCAACGGTGAGCGTGGAGACGCCGCCCCAGCCGGAGCGCACGCCGGCCGAGGTGGTGGCGCCGGGAATGACCATGAGCAGGTTGGTCCCGAGGCTCATGATCTGTTTTTGCACCGCGGCGTCGGCACCCTGCCCGATGCTCACCATGGTGATGACCGCCGCCACGCCGATGATGATGCCGAGCATGGTCAATGCCGAGCGCATCTTGTTGCGCCGCAACGCCCGCAGCGCCGTGCGGAAGGTCATGCGGAGAAGTTTCATGAGCGGCTCAGCAGCTCCACCCCGGAACGCTCCTTCACGGCAGCCCCTTGCTGCACGTCGGATATGATCTGCCCGTCGCGGAAGGTGATCACCCTCTGCGCGTATGTGGCGATGTCCGGCTCGTGCGTGACCAGCACGACGGTGATGCCCTGGTCGCGGTTGAGGCGCTGAAAGATCTGCAAAATCTCGAAACTCGTCTGCGTATCGAGGTTTCCCGTGGGTTCGTCGGCCAGCAGCAACGACGGCCGGTTGACCAGTGCGCGCGCAATGGCGACACGTTGTTGCTGCCCGCCGGACAGCTGGCTCGGCACGTGGCTTTCACGCCCCGCCAAACCCACGGCGGCCAGCGCTTCGCACGCCCGTTGGCGCTGCTCCGCCAGAGGTACGTCGCTGTAGAAGAGTGGCAGCTCGACGTTTTCCAGCGCGCTGGTGCGGGCGATCAAGTTGAAGCTCTGAAAGACAAAACCGACCTGCCGGTTGCGGATAGTCGCCCGCTGGTCGGCTGATAAGCTGGACACATCGACACCGTCGAGGCGATAGGTGCCGCTCGTGGGCCGGTCGAGGCAGCCCAGGATGTTCATGAACGTCGACTTTCCGGAGCCGGATGCCCCCATCACCGCCACGAATTCCCCGGCCCTGATGTCGGTGGACGCACCGCACAGCGCCTGCACCTCCACGTCACCGAGGTGATAGATCTTCCACAGGTCGCGGACCTGAATGAGCGGCTCGCCCATGATCTCAACGGAAGCGTGGACTCCCGAACGAAGGCGGCTTCTCGCTCTTGCGTTCGGCGCCACGGCGCAAGGCAACGGCCAGTTCGTCACCGGACTCCAAGTGATCGGACAGCAGTTCAGCGTACTGGTCATCGCGCACGCCCAGTTTCACCTCGACCTTGCGTAGCGTGCGGTCGGGTTGTGCCACCCACACGGTGGATTCGCCGCGGCGCGGCGGCTGCCGTGCGGCTCCATCCTGGCCCGGCGTGGGCTCGGTGCTCGGCTTGCGCTCGGGATTGAAGCGCACCGCACGCAACGGAATCTTCAGGACATCGTCACGCCGTGCGGTGATGACGGCCACCGAGGCGGTCATGCCCGGCTTGAGTTCCAGCTCCGGGTTGTCGACCGCCACCACGACATCGTAGGTCACCACATTCTGCACCGTGATGGGGGCGTTCCGGACCTGAGCCACGGCGCCAGTGAACACCTTGCCGGGATACGCATCCACCGTGAACGTTGCCGGCTGACCCGCGCGCACGGCGCCGATGTCCGACTCGCTGACGTTGCTGTCGACCTGCATCTTGGTCAGGTCCTGCGCAATCAGGAACAGCGTCGGCGTCTGAAAACTGGCGGCCACTGTTTGCCCGACGTCGACGTTGCGCGAGACCACCACGCCATCCACGGGCGAGGTGATGTCGGTGTAGGCCAGGTTGATCCGTGCTTCCTGGAGCGAAGCCTCGGCCTGCTGTATGCCGGCCTTATCGAGGTTAACCTGGGCCACGGCCTGATCGTAGTTGCTCTTGGCGGTATCGAGATCGCTTTGCGCGATCAGGTTCTTGGCAAGCAACTCGCGGTTGCGACCGAGGGTGAGCCTCTTGAACTCCAAGTCGGCACGGTCCTTCTCCACCTTGGCGCGGGCATTGGCCAGGTTTGCCTCGGCCTCCTGCACCTTGACCAGGAACGGTTGCGGATCAATCTTGGCTACCAGCTGCCCTTTCTTCACCGGGGAATTGAAGTCCGCGTAGAGAGCCTTGATCGGTCCGGAGACGTAGGTGCCGACCTGGACGCTGGTGACGGGATTCAACGCTCCGGTAGCCGTCACCGTCGAAGCGACGGAGCCACGCTCGATCGGCTCGGTCACATACTGGTTCTGGCCGTCACCCTGGCCATGCCGCCAGTAGGTGTAGCCGCCGATGGCGAGGAGGACCACCACTACCACGACAACGATGTAACGCGACCGGACCATCAGCGAGTTCACCTCATTCTCACTCAGTGTGCCGCCGGCACCACCACGGGCCCCCGGCGTGTCTTGAAGAGCAGTAGCAACGGCATGCAGCAGATAAAAAACACGCCAACGATGCGGAACGCATCCATGTACGTCAGCAGGAAGGACTGCCGCGTCACTATGCCTTCGATGGCCGCATAGGCCTGCCGTTGCGCTTCGACGAAGGAGGAGCCGCGGGCCATCAACCCATGAATGATCATGCTCAGCCGCTGGCGCAAGGCGAAGTCGAACGGCGTCACGTAGCGGAGCATATCCTGCCGGTGCTCCCAGCTGCGGTATTGGACGAAGGTGGCGATCACGGCCACGCCGAACGACCCACCGAGCTGCCGCATCATGTTCGTCAGTCCCGTGGCCTGATGGACGTCTTGCGCCGACAGCTCAGAGAGCGCCAGCGTGGTAAAGGGCACGAACAGCAAGCTCAGCCCGAAGCCCCGCAGGATCAGCGGCCAGAAGAAGTCCGCCTGGCCCGACGCCAAGGTTGATTGCGACAGCATCCAGGTGAAGGCGAAGAAGCTGATGAATCCAAAGACGAGCATGAGCTGAGGCGGGAAACCCCGGCGAATGAGACGGCCCGCCAGCGGCATCATGGCCGCAGCCGTCAAACTGCTCGGCAACATTAGCAACCCCGATTGCAGCGCGGTGAAACCGAGGAGGTGCTGGACGAAGACCGGGAAGATGAACTGCGACGCGTACAGCCCGAACCCGTGGATGAAGGTAAAAAACGTTCCCACCGCCAGCGAACGGTTTCTCAACACGCGCAGATCGACCACCGGATGCTTTGTTTTCAACTCCCACCAAATGAAGGCGGCGATGCCGACGGCCGCAACGATCGTCAGGGCGGTGATGTACGGCGCGGCAAACCAGTCATCACGCTGCCCCCGATCGAGAACGACTTGCAGCGCCCCGACGCCGACGACCAAGAGCAGGATGCCCCACCAGTCCACGCCGCCAACTTCCCGCTCCTGGAGTGGATCGCGGATGAACAAGAGTGTCATGACCATCGCCAGGGCGCCGATCGGCAGGTTCACGTAAAAGATCCACGGCCACGAGAAGTTGTCGGTGATCCAGCCGCCGAGTGTGGGACCGACGGTGGGTCCGATCACCACGCCCAGGCCGAACAGCCCAGTGGCAAGCCCCAGCTCTTCCGGTGGAAACGTCTCCACCAGAATGGACTGCGAGGTGGACATCAAGCCGCCGCCGCCGGCACCTTGCAGGAAGCGAAAGAGCACCAGTTCCCAGAGGCTACTCGCATGCCCGCAGAAAAACGAGGCGACGGTGAACAGCAAGATGGAGCCGGCGAAGTAATTGCGGCGGCCGAGGACGGCGGACAGCCAGCTGGCCATGGGCAGGACGATGACGTTGGCAAACACGTAGGAGGTAACCACCCACGCAATTTCGTCCAAGGTGGCACCGAGGTTGCCCATCATCTGCGGCAACGACACGTTGACGATCGTCGTGTCGATCAACTCGATCATCGCCGACAGCACCACCGTGACGACGATGATCCATTTGCGCGCGCCGCTTTCAGCCATGAGAAGCCCTCAGCCTTCAGCTAGGTTCAGACGGAGAGATTAGGCTGAGTGCTGAAAGCTGAATGCTGATCGCTGTCCACACGTCACCCGACATCCACGATCGCCGTGACGCTCATCCCCACTCGTAGCAGGTGACTCGGATCCGGCTCGTCGGTGAACACGATCTTGACGGGAACACGTTGCACGACCTTGACGAAGTTGCCGGTGGCGTTATCTGGCGGGAGCAGCGCGAACTTGGCGCCCGTGGCGGAACCAATGGAATCCACCCGCGCACGGAAAAGGTGGCCGGGATAGGCATCCACCTCGACCGTCACGGCCTGCCCCACTCGCATCTTGCTGAGTTGCGTCTCTTTGAAATTGGCAACCACCCAGACGTCCTGGTCATGGACGATAGCCATGAGCGGCTGGCCCGCCTCGATGAACTGGCCGACCTCGACGCTCTTCTTGGCCACGAAACCGGGGGCCGGTGCGGCGACGGTGGTGTACGAGAGCTGCAGCTGGGCATAGTCGAGGTCCGCCTGACGCTGGGCCACCTGCGCTTCGGCGGCGCCGACCTGGCGGACGGACACCTGGTACTCCGCCTCGGCCGCATCAGCCGCCGCCTTCGCGGAGTCGTAATCCTGCGGTGAGATGACATGCTGCCGGGACAACGACGAGTAGCGCGCAAAGTCCGCCGACGTCTTCTCCCGCCTCGTCTTGATCGCTTCAACGTTGGCACGTGCCACCGCTACCGCCGCCTGCGCCGTGGCCAGAGCCGTCTGCGCCATGTTCACCCGCGACTGCAGATCGCGCGGATCAATGCGAACGATCATCTGGTTGGCGGCAACATGCTGATTGTCGTGCACCAGGACATCGGCCACGTAGCCCGCAACGCGCGGCAGTACGGGGTCGATGTGACCTTCGATCTGCGCGTCATCGGTCTCCGCGTGGTGCGCGTAAAACACGACGGTCCGGATCCCGAAGGTCAGACCGGCGGCCACCAGGAGGGCCAGTAGACCGTACAGGACGACTCGACGAATGGTTGAGGAGCGGACAGGAATGCTGGCAACGGTCTCCACGTCGACAGCAGGCGATATTTCACGCAGACTCGGGGCTCTTTTCTGTGCTTCTTTCACGGCTGACTCGCGGCAATTGGATTTTCAAATCTAC